>NZ_LFVW01000453.1:0-9583 GCF_001182915.1 Kitasatospora sp. MY 5-36 | reverse complement strand
GATCATGAGATCGGATCGCCCATGACCGCTCCGGCTCCCCCACCGCGCCGGGCTGCCCGGCCCCGGCCTCCGGCACCCCGCTGGCCACCGACCGGGGCACCTTCCAGGGCGCCCCGGTGGACGTCCTGGTCTACCCGCTGCCCGGCCGGCCCGGTTTCGTCGACGTCTACCTGCGCTCCCCCGACTGCGGCCCGACCGTCCTGCACCAGGCCGTTCCCAGCCACTGACCGACGGTTTCCATGCGATCCACGCCAACTCCGCCACGCCGCTTCCGGACTTCGGGCGGCTGGTACTGATCCGCCTGGGAATGCGAGACACTGGTCAGTCGTTGTCCCGGGCGGCGGAGCAGGACCGCCCTCCCCGCAGCAAACGCGGGTCGCGATGCGAACCAGGAGAAGCAGTGAGCGACGTCCGTAACGTGATCATCATCGGTTCCGGCCCGGCCGGGTACACGGCCGCGCTCTACACGGCCCGTGCCTCCCTCAAGCCGCTGGTCTTCGAGGGGGCCGTCACCGCCGGTGGCGCGCTCATGAACACCACCGAGGTCGAGAACTTCCCGGGCTTCCGGGACGGCGTCATGGGCCCCGAGCTGATGGACAACATGCGCGCCCAGGCCGAGAAGTTCGGCGCCGAGCTGATCCCCGACGACATCGTCGCGGTCGACCTCACCGGTGACGTCAAGACCGTCACCGACTCCGAGGGCAACGTGCACAAGGCGCGCGCCGTGATCGTCACCACCGGCTCCCAGCACCGCAAGCTCGGCCTCCCGAACGAGGACAAGCTCTCCGGCCGCGGCGTCTCCTGGTGCGCGACCTGCGACGGCTTCTTCTTCCGCGACCAGGACATCGCGGTGGTCGGCGGCGGCGACACCGCGCTGGAGGAGGCGACCTTCCTCTCCCGCTTCGCCAAGAGCGTCACGATCATCCACCGCCGGGACTCCCTGCGCGCCTCCAAGGCGATGCAGGAGCGCGCCTTCGCCGACCCGAAGATCCGCTTCGAGTGGGACAGCGCGGTCGAGGCCATCCACGGCGACCCGAAGCTGACCGGCGTCACCCTGCGCGACACCACCACCGGCGAGACCCGCGAGCTGGCCGTCACCGGCCTGTTCATCGCGATCGGCCACGACCCGCGCACCGAGCTCTTCAAGGGCCAGCTGGACCTCGACGCCGAGGGCTACCTCAAGGTCGACGCCCCCTCCACCCGGACCAACATCCCGGGCGTGTTCGGCGCCGGCGACGTCGTCGACCACACCTACCGCCAGGCCATCACCGCCGCCGGCACCGGCTGCTCCTCCGCCCTGGACGCCGAGCGCTACCTGGCCGCGCTGGACGACCTGGAGGCCAAGGCCGCCGCCGTCGCGGTCTGAGCCCTTCCCGCTCCACCCGCGGGGGTGTTCCACGTGAAACACCCCCGCCCCGGCCGGGCAGAAACAGAACGGGCCCACCCGTTGTTCTCCTGGCAGCAGCCCCCTCCGTCCGAACCCCGAGGAGTTCCCGTGGCCGGCGCCACCACCACAGTCACCGACGCGACGTTCGAGAAGGACGTCCTCGAGAGCGAGAAGCCCGTACTGGTCGACTTCTGGGCCACCTGGTGCGGCCCGTGCCGCCAGGTCGCCCCGGTCCTGGAGGACATCGCGGCCGAGCACGGCGACAAGCTGACCATCGCCAAGCTCGACGTGGACGCCAACCAGGCGACCGCCGCCAAGTACGGCGTCATCTCGATCCCGACCCTGATCGTCTACCAGGGCGGCGAGCCGGTGAAGTCCATCACCGGTGCCCGTCCGAAGGCCGCGCTGCTGCGCGAGCTGGCCGACTTCATCTAGGTCTTCCGGTCGTCGACCGCGCGGAGGCGGGGCTCCCCTCGGGGGGAGCCCCGCCTCCGTCGTTCCCGGCCCCTTGAAGGGCGTCTCCGGGCCCTAGAAGGGCAGCACCGGCTCCTTCCGCCCGCCGCCCAGCAGCCGCTCCAGCGCCCCCTCCACGTCGCCCCGCCAGGAGAGCGTGGTCCGCGCCTCCAGCCGCAGCCGCGGGTAGCGCGAGTGCGGGCGGACGGTCCTGAAGCCGACCGCGAGCAGGTGGTCGGCCGGCAGCACGCAACTGGTCGGCGCCCGCCCGGAGGAGCCGAAGGCCTCGATCGCCCGCACCCCGCGCCCGATCAGGTCCTTGGCCACGGTCTGCACCAGCACCCGGCCGATCCCCTGGCGCTGGTAGCCCGGCAGCACCCGGCTGACCATCAGCTGGACGGCGTCGGGCGAGACCGGGCTGGTCGGGAAGGACTGCGAGCGGGGGACGTAGGCGGGCGGCGCGTACAGAACGAATCCGGCGGGCCGGTCGTCCACGTAGACGATCCGGCCGCAGGAGCCCCACTCCAGCAGCACCGTGGAGATCCACCCCTCCTTCTCCAGCTCCGGCTTGCCCGACTCCACCGCTTCCTTCGCACTGACCGGGTCCAGCTCCCAGAACACGCAGGAGCGGCAGCCGGCCGGCAGGTCCCCGAGGTTGTCCAGCGTCAGCGGAACGATCCGCCGTCCCATGGCCGCACCTCCTCCTCCCTCTCACGGTCGAGCATTCCCCCACGAACGCCGATGGGTGCATGTTTCACGTGAAACAGCGCTCACGTGGAACACGCACCCATCGGGTCGTCGCCCTCGGCCGGCCGGGCCGGCTCAGCCCTGCGACAGCCGCAGACCGTCCTCCCCCGGGGCCATGCTGTCCAGGATCCGGTTCAGGTCCTCGACCGAGCCGAACTCCAGCACCACCTTGCCCTTGCCCAGCCTGCCGCCGCGCTGCGACACCTCGACCTTGACCCGGGTGTCGAAGCGGTCGGACAGCCGGCTCGCCAGGTCGTTGAAGGCCGGGGAGTTCAGCTTGCCCGCCTTCGGCGCCTGGCGCCTGGGCTGCTCCGGCTCCTCCGAGCGCATCAGCACGACGAGCTCCTCGACGTTGCGCACCGTGAGGCCCTCGGCGATCACCCGCGCGGCCAGCCGCTCCTGCTGCTCCGGGTCCGACAGGCCGAGCAGCGCCCGGGCGTGCCCGGCCATCAGCGTCCCGGCCACCAGCCGGGTCTGGACGGAGGGCGGGAGCTTCATCAGCCGCAGGGTGTTGGAGACGTGCGTCCGCGAGCGGCCGATCCGATCGGCCAGCTCCTCGTGGGTGCAGGAGAAGTCCCGCAGCAGCTGGTCGTAGGCGGCGGCCTCCTCCACCGGGTTCAGCTCGGCGCGGTGCAGGTTCTCCAGGAGGGCGTCCAGCAGCAGCTTGTCGTCCTCGGTGGCCCGGACGATCGCCGGGATCCGCTCCAGCCCGGCCTCCCGGGAGGCGCGCCAGCGGCGCTCGCCCATGATCAGCTCGAAGCTGTCCACGCCGACCTGGCGGACCACGATCGGCTGGAGCAGACCGACCTCCTTGATGGAGGTGACCAGCTCGGCCAGCTTGTCCTCGTCGAAGACCTCGCGCGGCTGGCGCGGATTGGGGGTGATCGCGTCCAGCGGCAGCTCGGCGAAGTACGCGCCGGCCGGCTGCGCCTGCTCGGCCCGCTTCTCGGCGGCCGCCCTGGCCGCCACCGTGCCGCGGACACTCGGCAGCGGCGTCACCGGGGCCGGTGCGGGCACGGCTGCCGCAGTCTTCGCCTCCACCCCGCCGTCCACCGGCGCGGCGGGGCGGATCAGCGCCTCCAGCCCTCGACCCAGACCAACCCTGCGAGCACTCACTGATGACCCTCCGTCGTACCGTGCTGTGCCACCGGGGCGCCGTGCCCCTGCTGGCCGTCCCGCTGCTGACCCACCAGCGAGCCGCCCGGGCCCACCGCACGCTGCGCGAGCTCGCGGGCGGCCTCCAGGTAGGAGAGCGCCCCGGTCGACCCCGGGTCGTAGGTGAGCACCGTCTGCCCGTAACTGGGCGCCTCCGAGATGCGCACCGACCGCGGGATCGCCGTGCTCAGCACCTCTTGGTGGAAGTGGGTCCGGACCTCCTCGGCGACCTGGGCGGCCAGCCTCGTCCGGGCGTCGTACATGGTGAGCAGGATGGTCGACACGTGCAGTGCGGGGTTGAGGTGCGCGCGCACCAGCTCGACGTTGCGCAGCAGCTGGCCGAGGCCCTCCAACGCGTAGTACTCGCACTGGATCGGGATCATCACCTCCTGGCCGGCGACCATGGCGTTGACCGTCAACAGGCCCAGCGAGGGCGGACAGTCGATCAGGATGTAGTCGAGCGGCTGCTCGTAGGCGGTGATGGCGCGCTGGAGCCGGCTCTCCCGGGCCACCAGGGAGACCAGCTCGATCTCGGCGCCGGCCAGGTCGATGGTGGCGGGGACGCAGAACAGCCCCTCGACGTCGTGCACCGGCTGCACCACGTCGGCCAGCGGCTTGCCCTCCACCAGGACGTCGTAGATGGACGGCACCTCGGCGTGGTGGTCGATGCCGAGCGCCGTGGAGGCGTTGCCCTGCGGGTCGAGGTCGACGACCAGGACGCGCAGGCCGTGCATGGCGAGGGAGGCGGCCATGTTCACGGTGGTGGTGGTCTTGCCCACCCCACCCTTCTGGTTGGCGACCACGATCACCCGGGTGGCGGCCGGCCGGGGCAGTCCCTCACCCGCTCGGCCGATCGCCCGGACCGCAGCCTGGGCGGCCCGCGCGATGGGCGTGTCATCGATCTGGTCGACGGTCTCCGAGTCCTGCATGGGGGTCAGTGTTTCACGTGAAACCGGAGCGGCAACAGTCGCCGCCCGGTCACGGCGGAGGATGCCCGAGAGCAAGGAGCGACGTTTCACGGGAAACACCATGCCCGCTATGCCGGAAATCTGACGTTGCGACACTCCGGTGTCCGGCCGTCGACCCCACCGACACCTGAACGACGACGGGCGGACGTTCCCCCCTCGCAGGAGGCCCGTCCGCCCGTGGTCGTCAGGTGCCCGACGTCACGCCCGATCAGCGTCCGCGGCGCCGTCCGCCCCGGCCGCGCTCGCCGTTCCGGACGCTCGCGGTGCGGCCCGCCCGGGCCGCCTTGGCGCGCCGGGTGGCCGCCTTCACCCCGCCGGGGCTCTCCCCCGCCTTCACCTGGACCACCCGGGTCGAGGTCTCCAGGGTGCCCTCGCCGACGGCGATGACGCTCCACTCGACCGCACCCAGCTTGGCCAGCCCGGCCCGCGAGTCGGCCAGCTCCTGCTCCGCGCTGTCCCCCTTGAGCGCCAGCATCTGCCCGTGCGGGCGCAGCAGCGGCATGCCCCAGCCGGCCAGCCGCTCCAGCGGCGCCACCGCCCGGGCGGTCACCACGTCCACCGCGAGCTTGCCGACCATCTCCTCGGCGCGGCCGCGCAGCACCGTGACGTTGTCCAGCCCCAGCTCCCGGACGACCTCCTCCAGGAAGGTGGTCCGGCGCAGCAGCGGCTCCAGCAGCGTCACCGAGACGTCCGGACGGGCCAGCGCCACCGGGATGCCCGGCAGGCCGGCCCCGGAGCCGACGTCGCACAGGGTGATGCCGGAGGGCAGCAGCTCGGCCAGCACCGCGCAGTTCAGCACGTGGCGGTCCCAGAGCCGGGGCACCTCGCGGGGCCCGATCAGCCCGCGCTGCACGCCCGCGGTGGCCAGCAGCTCGGTGTAGCGGACCGCGGCGTCGTAGCGCTCCCCGAAGACCTCCCGGGCGGCAGCCGGTGCCTCGCCAGGGTGCTCCAGCTCGGTGGCCGGCCCCTCAGCGGCCGGGTCCACGTCCGCCCCCGGCCGGCCGGCAGCCGCGTTCTCCGTGTCCATCTCGACCTCTCCGATCCCCGGATCCACCGACCCGCTCAACGCACTGTTTCACGTGAAACATCCCAGAAGGGACGACGACCCCGCCCGCACGAGGCGGACGGGGTCGCGTCCGGTGAAGCTCTCCGGCCGCCGCGGCGGCCGGTCGTCGACCTGTCGGCCTCAGACCGGCAGCACGACCACGAACCGCTGGGGCTCTTCGCCCTCGGACTCGCTGCGCAGGCCGGCCGCGGCGACCGCGTCGTGGACGACCTTGCGCTCGAAGGGAGTCATCGGCCGCAGCTTGACCTGCTCGCCACTGCTCTTGGCCTGCTCGGCGGCCTGGGCGCCGAGCACCGCCAGCTCCTCGCGCTTGCGGGCCCGGAAGCCGGCAATGTCCAGCATGAGGCGGCTGCGCTCGCCGGTCTCCCGGTGGACAGCCAACCGGGTCAGCTCCTGGAGGGCCTCCAGCACCTCGCCGTCCTGGCCGACCAGGCGCTGCAGCGCACGGTCGTTGCCGTCGCTGACGATGGAGACCAGGGCGCGGTCGCCCTCGACGTCCATGTCGATGTCACCGTCGAGGTCCGCGATGTCGAGCAGACCCTCCAGGTAGTCCGCCGCGATGTCGCCCTCCTGCTCCAGGCGGGAGATGAGGCTCTCGTCGGCGCTGGCGGCGGCCTCGGCCTCGACGGCGGAGGTGGTGCCTTCCGTCACTGATGGACTCCTTCGGAGATGGGCCCGTCTGTCGGGCCGGGGACGAAGCTCTTCGCGGCGGTCACAACGGGCTCGGGACCGGTCAGGACTTCTTCTTCGGCCGCTGGCCGCCACCGCGCTTCGGCTGCTGCCGGGTGCCCTGCTTGGTACCGGCGGGCTTCGCCGCGGCCTGCTTGGCGGCCGCCGGCTTGGCACCGGAGTCGGACGGCACGCTGTCGGACGGAGCCGTGTCGGCGGCTTCCTCCGCCTGGCTGTCCTTGTCCGGCTCGCCGGTCGGCTGTCCGACACCGGCCTGCTGGCGCTGGGCCTTGCTCTGCCGACGGGGCTGCTGGCGGCGCACCTGCACCGACTCCTCGACCACCGCGGCGGCGCTGGCCGCCTCGCTGACGGCCGCCTTGGACGGGGGCAGCATGCCCCAGAGCGCGCCCTTGATCTCCGTACCGTCCGGACGCAGCCGGCCGGCCTTCTTCAGACGGGCCTGACGCTCCTCGAAGGCCTTGCTGCCCGGGGTCGGGTTGTTGTGGATCACGACCAGCTGCTGGCCCATCGACCAGACGTTGGTGGTCAGCCAGTAGACCAGGACACCGACCGGGAAGTTGATGCCCATCACGGCGAACATGATCGGGAAGACGTACATCAGCATCTTCTGCTGCTGCATGAACGGCGTCTTCACCGAGAGGTCGACGTTCTTGGTCATCAGCTGGCGCTGGGTGACGAACTGCGACAGCGACATCAGGATGATCATCACGGCGGTGACGATCTTGACGCTGGTCTCGGGGCTGCCCACGAAGGTCGCGGAGAGCGGGGCACCGAAGATGTGCGCCTTGCCGGCGCTCACCAGCAGGTCACCGTGGATGACGCCGATGTCCTGGCCCTTGGCGACCTTGGCGAGCACCCCGTAGAGCGCGGTGAAGAACGGCGCCTGCACGATGATGGGAAGGCAGCTGGAGAACGGGTTGGTACCCGCCTCCTTGTACAGCTTCATCATCTCTTCGGACTGGCGCTGCCGGTCGTTCTTGTAGCGCTCCTGGATGGCCTTCATCTTCGGCTGGATCGCCTGCATGGCCCGGGTCGCCTTGATCTGCTTCACGAAGAGCGGGATCAGGCAGATCCGGATGACGACCACCATCGAGGCGATGGCGAGACCCCAGGCCCAGCCACCGTCCGGGTTGAAGATGTGGCTGTACAGCGAGTGGAACTGGACGATGATCCAGGACACCGCTGTGTACAGGGGATTCAGGAAGGAGAAGGTCACCGGTCAGGCTCCTTGGACAGGTGGATTGGCCGCACGGGGCCAATGGTCGCCGGGCCCTCGGGGTCCGGACCGGCGGGGGTGGCGGTCACCGGGTCTCCGGTGGCGGACCGGCTCTTCAGCCAGTCTCGCAACCGCCGGTGCCACACCGGATGCTTGCGCGGCGGGACATGATCGACCCCACCGGGCGTCCACGGATTGCAGCGCAGGATGCGCCACACGGTCAGCCCGCCGCCCTTGACCGCTCCGTGCACCTTCACGGCCTCGTAGCCGTAGTGCGAGCAGGAGGGGTAGTAACGGCAGACCGGACCGAGCAGTGGGCTGATGGTCCACTGGTAGACCCTGATCAGACCCATCAGCAGGTACTTCATCGACCTGCTCCCGTCGGCGCCGTGGCGGCGGGCTCCGTCCTCAGCAACCGCTTCAGTGCCGCGTCCAGGTCACGTTCGAGGTCCTGGTACGAGGCGGTCGCGGCCTGGGGCAGCGCACGCACCACTATCAGGCTACCGGCGGGCAGCCTGGAGAGACGATCACGAACGAGATGGCGCAACCGGCGCTTGACCAGGTTGCGAACGACCGCCGGGCCAACGGCCTTGCTCACGACGAAACCCGCACGCGCCGAAGGAGTCCCCTCGGCGACGTGCGGGCGGGAGTCGCTGGTCCGGTCGGTCTGCCCCTGCGGGTCACCGTCTCTGCTGAGATGGACGACCAGAAGGGGCCGGCCGGCCCGGCGACCGCGTTTCACCGCGGTCGCGAAGTCCTGGCGCCGCCGCAGCCGATTCTCGGAGGGCAGCACAACAGACTCTGGCGCGGATCAGGCGGACAGGCTGCTGCGGCCCTTGCCACGGCGGGCGGCCAGGATGGCGCGGCCGGCGCGGGTACGCATACGCAGCCGGAAGCCGTGGGTCTTCGCGCGACGACGGTTGTTCGGCTGGAAGGTGCGCTTGCTCACTCGGGGGCTCCTGAGGTGAATCGTAGGATGACGGGGAATCGCTTGGCCGTCACCGTGCGTCCGCGTGATCTCCCCTGATTCGGAAATCCGGCCCATCGCCCCAGTTCGGCTGGGGTTTGAGGCAATCCACGGCGCCCGTGCTGCGCGCCTTATGGAGCGGGTGGACCCGCGGACATGCGGCAGCGGCCATCGACAACTCGACCTGGTTACGGTACGCGGGACGGGGCACGGGGGTCAAACCAGCCGTCTCTCGCCCGTCTTACCCACAGCCTGTGGACAACGACTTGATCCGTCCCTGTTCGCTGACTACCGTTGCAGAACTTGTCTGGTTTGTTCTTGGAAAGCGTGCACCAGTGGCTGATGTCAACAGCGACCTCGTCCCGGTCTGGGCCAGGGTCGTCGAGCGGCTGGTCGCCGACCCCGATGTCGGGGAGATGGACAAACAGTGGGTGCAGCGCACCCAGCCGATGTGGATGATGCACGACACCGCCCTGCTGGCGACCCCGAACGAGCGGGCCAAGCAGGTGCTGGAGGGCCGGCTGCTGCCGCAGCTGACCGAGGCCCTCAGCCGTGAGCTCAGCCGCCCGGTCCGGATCGCCGTGATGGTCGACGCCAACGCGGTGCCGACCACCCCCGCACCCGCTCCCCAGGCCCCCGCCGAGCCCTACCCGGGCCCGCCCGAGGACGACACCCCCGGCTACGGCGGCCAGGGCTACCAGCAGCCGTACGAGCACGGCCAGCCCTACGAGCAGCCGCAGCCGTACGAGCAGGGCCAGGGGTACGAGCAGGACTACGAGCGCCCCCGCTACGACACCGGCGGCTACGAGCAGCGCCAGGCCCCGTACGGCGGCCCCGGCGGCGGGCCCGGCTGGCAGGGCTACCAGGAGCAGCCGCCCGGCTACCGCGACGCGGCGGAGCCCGCGTCCCGTCCGGCGCCGCGGCCCGTCCCCGG
>NZ_LFVW01000452.1:0-9585 GCF_001182915.1 Kitasatospora sp. MY 5-36 | reverse complement strand
GCGCCGCCCCCGCGGACCGGCTGGATCCCCCCGGTGCTCTTCGCGCTGAGCTTCGCCTGCGTCTGCCTGGCCGGGGTCGCGATCGTCGTGCTGCTGCCCACGTTCCTGACGGAGGAACGCGGCGCGTCCACGGCCACCGCCGGCGTCGTCGCCGCCGTGGTCTCCCTCGGCAGCGTGCTCGGCAGCGCGCTCAGCGGGCTGCTGCTGCGCCGGGGCGTCGGGCTGCTCGCGATGACTCCGGTGCTGGCCCTGCTGCCCGTCTCGGCGCTCCTGGTCTTCGCGCTGCGCCTCCCGGTGGTGGCCGTGATGGTCCTGGCCTGCGTCGGCCTGGTGGTCGACGGGGTGATGATCTCCGCGATGTTCGCGGCGGTGCCGCGGATCGCCGGCAGCCCCCGGCGCGCCGACGTCACCAACGGGCTGGTCGCCCAGCTCGGCAGCCTCGGCACGCTGGTCGGGCCGCCGGCCTTCAGCCTGGCCGTGGACGGTGCCGGATGGGCCGGCGCCGGGCTGGCCGCGCTGGCCTTCACGGTGGTCGGCGTCGCGCTGCTCCTGGCGGTCTCCCTGCCCGCGCCGCGCGGTCCCGCCCGACCCCGGTCACGCGACGGTCAGGCGGAGGCGGCCGGGGACCGGGCGGCGGTACCGTACGGAGGACCCGGCGGAAGGGATCTCACGTCATGACGTCCGGAACGCGTGCGGGCCGCGGGCCCCGCGTCGTCCTCTTCGACCTGGACGACACCCTGGTGGTGACCGCGGAGGTCAAGTGGGCCCACCACAAGGCGGTCGCCCGGCGGTTCTACGGGATCGACCTGACGGACGCCGAGCTGGCGCTGCACTGGGGCAAGCCCTTCGACGCGATGATCCGCGCCCTCTACCGCGACAGCGACACCCTGGAGCGGATGCGCGAGGCGAACCTCTCGCTGGAGGAGGAGTTCCTCAAACGGCCCCTCCCCGGCGCCGTCGAGGTCGTCCACGAGCTCTGGCGCCGGAGCGTCGGCGTCGGCGTCGTCACGTCCACCAACCGCCTCTCGGCCCTCCGGGACGTCGAACGGATCGGCGTGCGGACGGACCGGCTCGTCCTGCTCCAGGGAGCGGACGACAGCCCCCACCACAAGCCGGACCCCCGGGTGTTCGACGCCGCGCTGGCGACGCTGAGCGGAAGGGGGGTCGGCGTGGACGACGTCTGGTACGTGGGCGACGCCCTCATCGACCTCGCGGCGGCCACCGGGGCCGGGCTGCGCTTCGTCGGCGTCGCCACCGGCTTCCACACGCGCGAGGACTTCGAACGGGCCGGTGCCGAGCACGTCCTCGACGACGTACGGCAGCTGCCCGACCTGCTGCCCTGACCGGGGCGGCGCACCCCGTCCACCGGCGTCCGTGGGCGCCCGTGGGCGTCTACCAGCGCGGAAGGCCAGGATGAACATCGAGACGCTACGCCCGGCCCCGGACACCTACGCGGAGTACTGCGTGCTCTGCCGGGGCGGCCCCGTCACCTGGACCACGGCCGGGGGCAGGCGGGAGGTCCGCTGCGGCAACTGCGGTGGGCGCAGCGCCCGGGCCATCGTCATCGACCCCGGCATCTCCTGGTGGTCCGCCGAGGACGGCGAGTACTGGCACGAGACCGCGGCGGTCTTCGTCCGCGATCCGGCGGACAGGTTCCTGCTCTTCCAACGCGTCGCGTTCCCCTACGCGTTGACGGTCCCGGCCGGCCATGTGGACCGGGACGAGGACCCGGCCGACGCCGCGGCCCGCGAACTGCGCGAGGAGGTCGGCCTGACCGCCGGCGACCGGCTCCGGTTCGTCGCCACGTTCCCGATCCCGGGCGACTCCTGCCGACGCGGATCCGACGCGCACGTCTGGCACGTGTACCTGCTGACGGTGCCGGACGGGGGGCGCGTCACCGTCAACGAGGAGGGCGAGGCGCCCCGTTGGCTCACGCTGGACGAAGCGCTGGCGGCCGACCTGACCCACGCCGTGCGGCAGGTCGTCACCACCTGTACGGAGCAACTGCTGGACGGCTGAGGGCCGGTGGGGGCGGTATCCTCGGGGACCGGTCGGAGCAACCGGTCGGAGCAACAGGAGGACTGGTCCATGGCGGCGCTCATCGACAAGGTGGCGTGGATCCACCTGGAGAACGGCCTGGTGCTGAGCACGCGTTCCCACGGCAAGGACGCCTACTACCTGCCCGGGGGGAAGCGCGAGCCGGGGGAGAGCGACCTCGACACGCTGTGCCGGGAGATCGAGGAGGAGCTGTCCGTCGCCGTCGTACGGGACTCGGCCGCCCTGCTGGGCGTCTTCGAGGCCCAGGCCCACGGGCACGGCCAGGGCGTGGTCGTCCGCATGACCTGCTACACCGCCGCGTACGAGGGGGTGCTCGCGCCGGCCAGTGAGATCGCCGAGCTGGTGTGGCTCACCCACGCCGACCGGCACCGGACGTCCCCCGTGGACCAGATCATCTTCGACCGGCTGCGGGCCGACGGGCTGCTGCGCTGACCTACGTCCTTTCCAACGCCTCCTCCAGGAGGCCGAGTTGGTCGCCCAGCGCGTCCCCCAGCCCGTCCAGCGGGGCGAGCAGGGAACGGTCCCCCACCAGGCCCAGGTTCAACCGGCCGCCCGCCGAGCGGGCCGCGATGAACAGGCCGACCCCGTGGCAGACGCTGCCCAGCGGGTGGACCGTCTCCAACGGGCAGCCGGCGAAGTACATCCGCTGCGAGGAGCCGGGGATGTTCGACACCACGACGTTGTACGGGGGGCGGGTCGCGCCGCCCAGGCCCAGCACGTTCTGCGCGACGAACGGCCAGGTGAACAGGGCCCCGTAGAGCCCGGTGGAGCCCTTCGGCAGCTCGCCCAGCTCCCGCTTGGCCAGCGCGCTGGACCGGGCCACGGCGCGCAGCCGCTCCAGCGGGTCGGCCACGTCGGTGCCGAGGCTCATGACCGTCATGGCGAAGGAGTTGGCGGTGGACGCGTCGCCCGCCTCCCTCGTCGAGACGGGGGTGCCCGCGGTCAGGGACCGCGCCGGAAGCGCCCCGGCCGCGGCCAGGCACTGCCGGAGGGCGCCCCCGCACACCGCCAGCAGGACGTCGTTGACGGTCGTGCCGGCGTCCTTCGCCACCGCCCGGAACCGGTCGAACTCGTAGCTGCGGGTGATCACTTGGCGCTGCCGACCGACGGCGGCGTTCAGCGGGGAGCGCGGGACCAGGAACGGCACCGCGCGGGTGCGGTCGGCCCTGGCCCGCACGCCCCGCGCCATGGTCCTGGCGGCCCGGCCGAGGCCCAGCGCGGTGGCCGCGAGCCCGCGGGCCGTCGGTCCTTCCGCCCCGGTGCTGTGGTCGGCGGGGGCGGCGATGCTCCACAGCGGGCGCAGCCCCTCGTCCCGCGGATCGGTGCTCAGCATGCGCCGCAGGCGCTGTTGGACGCCGAGCCCGTCCGTGAGCGCGTGGTGCACCTTGACGTACAGGGCGAACCGGCCGTCCGCCAGGCCCTCGATCAGGTGGCACTCCCACAGCGGCCGGGTGGTGTCGAGCGGCCGGGCGTGCAACCGGGAGACCAGGTCGGTCAGTTCGCGCTCGCCGCCGGGCGCGGGCAGCGCGGAGCGGCGCAGGTGGTACGACCGGTCGACGTCCTTCCCGGCGAGCTCCTCCCAGGTGCCGTCGAGGGCTCCCCAGCGTGCGTGGCGCGGCCGGAAGGTGAAGGGGGCCGCGACGGGCGCGGCGACGAGCCGCTCGAACAGGCGCTGTACGTACGGCCCGGGCTCGGCACCGGCGGGCGGCCCGAAGGTGGCCAGGAGCGCCACGTGCTGGGGAGTGGTGGCGGACTCCAAGGCGAGAAAGACCCGGTCGGGCATCCTGATCCTGGCCACAGCACCCCTCCTGTCCGCGTCCGGTCACCAGTCTGGTGGCGGCGGCACCGCCGGACAAGAGCGCACCGTCGGACAGGGACGCGCCGCCGACGAGCCGACGCTCCGGGAACGCACCAGTCTCCGCGCCCGGCCCCGCCGCTGTCAGTCCGTATGGTTCCGGATTCCGTGCCCCCCTGCGGGTGGCTACCGTCCGAACCGTCCGAACGACGGACATCCGGCGGTCGCGGACCGGCCGCCGACACGCGCCCTCAGGAGGTCACGGTGACCGCGAACCACCCCACCCGCAGGAGCATCCTCAAGTCCGCCGGCGGGCTCGGCGCCGCGCTGGCGCTCGGCGGCGCGAGCGTCCTCGCGACGGCCTCGACCGCCCACGCCGCCGACGACGGCTTCGGCCTGCACATCACCGACCGCGGCGAGGCCGACGCCCGGATGTGGTACTACCGCTTCCACACCGCCGAGATCGGCTGGGACCCGGCCGTCAACGTGCTGCTCCCCGACGACTACCACACCAGCGGGCGCACCTACCCCGTCCTCTACCTCCTGCACGGCGGCCTCCAGGACTTCATCGAGTTCGACCGCCAGGGCGTCCGCGACTGGACCATCGGCAAGCCCCTGATCGTGGTGATGCCCGACGGCGGGCAGGCCGGCTGGTACTCCAACCCGGTCAGCACCAACGTCGGCCCCCGCAACTGGGAGTCCTTCCACATCAACCAGCTGATCCCGTGGGTCGACGCCAACTTCCGCACCTTCGCCGAGCCCGAGGGCCGCGCCGTCTCCGGCTTCTCCATGGGCGGCTTCGGCGCGCTGAAGTACGCCGCCAAGTACTGGGGCCACTTCGCCTCGGTCAGCGCCCACTCCGGCCCGGCCAGCCTGCGCCGCGACAACGGCGCGGTCGTCCACTGGGCCAACGTCTCCGCCGCCGTCAAGGACCTGGCCGGCGGCACCATCTACGGCGCGCCGCTGTGGGACCAGGCCAGGGTGACCGCCGACAACCCGGTCGAGCGCCTGGAGAGCTACCGCAACAAGCGGATCTTCCTGGTCGCCGGCACCAGCCCCGACCCGACCAACCCCTTCGACACCTTCAACGAGACCGCGGTGCTGGCCGGGCAGCGGGAGTTCCGCGCCCTGCTCGACGGCGCCGGCATCCCGTACGAGGCCCACGAGGAGTCGGGCGGCCACTTCATCCGGCCCGACATGATGCGGCGCGACATCGACGGCATCATCGGCCGCCTCCGCAAGGCGTGAGGGGGCCGCACCGATGATCTCCCGCACCTCGCGGCGGGCCCTGGCCGTGGTGGCCCTGCTGCTGCCGGTCGCCGTCCCGGCCGCCCCCGCTGTCGCCGTTCCCGCTGTTCCCGTCGCTGCCGTCGCTGCCGCCGGGTTCGCGGCGGCCTGCCCGACCGACGGCGCCATCACCCAGCACTACACCGCGGAGCACAACGGCATCGACATCGCCAACAACCGCGGCACCCCGATCTACGCGGTCGGCGACGGCAAGGTCGTCATCTCCGGCCCGGTGTCCGACTACGGCCAGTGGATCCGCATCCTGCACCCGGACGGGACCATCACCGAGTACGGGCACATGCAGCGGCGGGACGTGTTCGAGGGCGACGACGTGAGGGCCGGCCAGCAGATCGCGCTGATGGGCAGCGAGGGCAACTCCACGGGCCCGCACCTGCACCTGCGGGTCTGGGCCGACCCGAACGCGTCCCAGCGCACCGACCCGGAGCCGTACCTCACGGAGCGCGGCGTCACCGTGCCCTGCGTCCCCGGGAGCGGTCCCCGGCCCGCGCCGCTGGTGTATCCGGCCGAGTCCGGCCGGGTGGTGTCGGCCCGGTCCGCGGACGGGCGCCTGGAGGTCTTCGCCGCCGGGGCGAGCGGTGTCTCGCACGCCTGGCAGACCGTGGTCAACGGCGTCTGGTCGGAGTGGGAGGGCCTCGGCGGCCCGGGCGGCGCCGAACTCGCCATCGGTCCGAACGCGGACGGCCGGTTGGAGGTGTTCGCCCTCAACGGCACCACCCTCCAGCACCGTTACCAGCTCCAGCCGTCCGGCGCCTGGTCCGGCTGGGAGGACTTCGGCGGCGGCGGCCACGACCTCGCCGTCGGCGCCAACCAGGACGGGCGGCTCGAAGTCTTCGCCTCGGGACCGGCCGGCGTCTTCCACCGGTACCAGACCGCGCCCAACGGCGGCTGGTCCGGTTGGGAGGGCACCGGTGGCGGCCCGGCCAACAGTGAGATCGAGCTCGGCAAGGCCCCTGACGGGCGGCTGGAGGTCTTCGCCCTCAACGGCGACACCTTCCAGCACCAGTGGCAGACGGACGTCAACGGCGGCTGGTCCGCCTGGGACGCGACCTTCGGCGGCGGGGGACACGACCTCACCGTCAGCCACAACCGGGACGGCCGCCTGGAGGTCTTCGCCTCGGGACCGGTCGGCGTCTACCACAAGTACCAGACGAACCCCACCAGTTGGTCCGGCTGGGAAGCCACCGGCGGCCCCGCCGACTCCCGGCTCACCAGCGAACTGACCGCGGACGGCCGGGTCGAGGCCTTCGCCATCAACGGCAGTACGGCGCAGCACATCTGGCAGACCGGCCTGAACGCCCCGTACGGCCAGTGGGAGACCTTCGGCACCGGCGGCACCGAGATCGGCGCCGCCGCCAACGCCGACGGCCGGATCGAGGTGTTCGGCGCCAACACCGACGGCGTGCACCACCGTTGGCAGACCGGCTTCTCCACCTGGTCCGAGTGGGCCTGGCTGAACACCACTCCCGGGCCCGCCGCCAGTCGAGGAGCCACCCCGTGACCGGACCGCAGCACGCCCGCCGGGCGCCCCACCGCGCCCTGCTGTCCGCGATCGCCGCCCTGGGCGTCACGGCGGGCCTGACGGTCGCCGCCCCCTCCGCTCCGGCCGCCACCGGCAGCGACCTGTGCGCCGAGGTCGCCTACCAGGCGGGCTTCCGGGGCGAGGCCCTGGTGACCGCGATCGCCGTCGGCCTCGCCGAGTCCAGCTGCAACCCGCTGGCCTCCAACCGCCAGGGCAACCAGCCGGACTACTCCATCGACCGCGGCCTGTGGGAGATCAACGACCACTGGCACAAGGAGGTCTCCGACGCCTGCGCCTACGACGCCCAGTGCAACGCCGACGCGGCCTACCGGATCTCCAACGGCGGCCTCGACTGGCACCAGTGGTCGACCTACAGCGCGCGCGCCCACGTGCGGCACCTGGAGGAGGCCCAGGCCGCCGTCGACCGGCTCGGCCACCACGAGCCCGGCCCCGCGCCGCTGGAGTACCCGGCGGAGTCCGGCCGGGTGGTCTCGGCCCGGTCCGCCGACGGACGCCTCGAAGTCTTCGCGGCCGGGAAGAACGGTGTCTCGCACGCCTGGCAGACCGCGATCAACGGCGGCTGGTCGGAGTGGGAGGACCTCGGCGGCCCGGCCGGCGCCGAACTCGCCATCGGCCTGAACGCGGACGGCCGGCTGGAGGTCTTCGCCCTCAACGGCACCACCCTCCAGCACCGTTACCAGCTCCAGCCGTCGGGCGCCTGGTCCGGTTGGGAGGACTTCGGCACCGGTGGCCACGACCTCGCCGTCGGCGCCAACCAGGACGGGCGGCTCGAAGTCTTCGCCTCGGGACCGGCCGGCGTCTTCCACCGGTACCAGACCGCGCCCAACAGCGGCTGGTCCGGCTGGGAGGGCACCGGCGGCGGCCCCGCCGACAGCGAGATCGAACTCGGCAAGGCCCCCGACGGGCGGCTGGAGGTCTTCGCCCTCAACGGCAGCGTCTTCCAGCACCAGTGGCAGACCGCCGTCAACGGCGGCTGGTCCGCCTGGGACTCCACCTTCGGCACCGGCGGCCACGACCTCACCGTCAGCCACAACCAGGACGGCCGGCTCGAGGTCTTCGCCTCCGGCCCGGCCGGCGTCTACCACAAGTACCAGACGGACCCGACCAGTTGGTCCGGCTGGGAGGCCACCGGCGGCCCCGCCGACGCGCAGCTGACCAGCGGGCGTTCGCCGGACGGCCGGGTGGAGGTGTTCGCCATCAACGGCAGTACGGCGCAGCACATCTGGCAGACCGGCCTGAACGCCCCGTACGGCCAGTGGGAGACCTTCGGCACCGGCGGCACCGAGATCGGCTCGGCGAACAACGCCGACGGCCGGATCGAGGTCTTCGGCGCCAACACCGACGGCGTCCACCACAAGTGGCAGACCGGCTTCTCCACCTGGTCCGAGTGGGCCTGGCTGAACACCACCCACGGACCCGCCGCCGGCTGACCACACCCGGACCCGCCGCCGGCTGACGACGCCGGAAGCCCCGCCGGAAACCCTCTGGAGCGCAGCGATGCACCCGATCAGCAGGCGCGGCCTGCTGCGGGCGGCCGGAGCGGGAGCCCTCGTGCTCCCGCTCGCGGGCCGTACCGCCCCGGCGGCCTCCGCCGCCCCGACCGGCGCCTCCGCCGGCGCCGTCTGGGTCGGCGCCGGCCCGTTCGACCACGTCTACGACCCGTCCACCGCGCGCCGCCGCTACCTCAACGACCACACCCTGGTCCAGGCCGACGGGCGCTGGCACCTGTTCAGCATCGTCGGCGACAGCGCGCCGCCCGGGCAGGCGCCCGACAGCGGGGCCGAGGTCTCGCTCGCGCACGCCTCGGCGCCCTCTCCGTCCGGGCCGTGGCGGAGCCACCCGGACGCGCTGACCGTCGACGCCTCGTACTTCGGCGAGGAGCACCTGTGGGCCCCGCACGTCGTCGAGTCGGGCGGCGTGCACTGGATGTTCTACGCGGCGGGCGGACGCGCCGGGGCGGCGGTCAACGCCGCCACCTCCACCGACCTGTCCACCTGGACGAGGCTGCCGTCCGGTCCGCTGTTCCGCGGGACCGCCGCCCGCGACCCGATGGTGCTGCGGATCGGCGCCGAGTGGGTGATGTACTACACCGAGCTGTCCGCCCCCGGCGGCCGCCACCAGGTCTGCTACCGGCGCTCCACCGACCTGCTGACCTGGAGCGAGCCCGGCGTGGCCTTCGCCGACGCGGCCACCGCCGCGGACGGCGTCTCAGTCACCGAGTCGCCCTTCGTGGTGGCCCGGGACGGCTGGTACCACCTGTTCATCGGACCGCGCAACGGCTATGAGGGCACCGACGTCCTCGCCTCCCAGGACCCGTTCCGCTTCTCCCTCGACGGCTACGCCGGCCATGTGCCCGGCCACGCGGTGGAGGTCGTCACCGACGGGCGGCAGTGGTGGGCCAGCGCCGCCGGCTGGTTCCGGCGCGGCCTCTACCTGGCCCCGCTGGACTGGCGGACCACCCCGCCGCCCTGGCAGAGCCCGGACAACCCCGTCGCCGCCCCGGACGTCCACGGCCGACTGACCGTGTTCGCCCTCGACGCCGCCGACCGCTCGGTGCTGCGCCGGGTCCAGACCGACCCGGACACCGACACCTGGTCGGACTGGGAGGTGTTCGGGACACCCGCCGGCGCGGTGCCCGTCCTGGGTCGCAACGCCGACGGCCGGCTGGAGGTGTTCTCGCTCGCCCCCGACGGCGCCGCCCTGCACCACCGCGTCCAGCGGGGCGACGGCGGCTGGTCGGACTGGGAGGTCTTCGGCGGCCCGGCCGGCGCCGCCCCCGCCGTCGCCCGGAACGCCGACGACCGGCTGGAGGTGTTCGCGCTCGCCCCCGGCGGCGCCCTGATCGCCCGCCGCCGCCAGTCCTCGCCCGGCTCGACCGGCTGGG
>NZ_LFVW01000451.1:0-9589 GCF_001182915.1 Kitasatospora sp. MY 5-36 | reverse complement strand
CGGGCACGCCCGGGGGCTGGCGGGTCAGCTGCTCCCTGCCGGGGCGCTGAGGCACGCGCTCTGTGGCGTCGGCCGGCGCCGCAAGGCTGCCCCCGCTTCCGGGTGCGTCGCGCTCAGTGGCCCCGGCCGCCGCCCCGGGTGCCGCGCGGGCGGGTCAGGGTGAAGCGGTCGACCGGGACGAGGTCCCCGTACGGCCCGCTGACGGAGTAGTAGGTGACGCCGATCGTGGTCTGCCCGTTGCGCCCGCCCGGGTCGACGTCGAAGGAGGCGAAGCCGTACGGGTTGTCGGCGTCCCGGAAGGCGGACCAGGGGGCGTCCTCGATCACGTACACCGGCGGGCGCTTGCCGGTGGCCGGGTCGACGGCGCCGACGCCGGTGATCACCCGGGCCTTGGCGGGGCTGAAGAAGAGCTGGTTGGACGGGGCCGAGGTGCCGCCGCCGCCGATGACCATGTGGACGGTGCCCTTGGTGGTGTCGATGGTCTCGGTGCCGGTGGCGACCGGGATCGGCGTGCGGGTGTCGGTCGGCTGCTGGCCGCGGATCGGGTGCGAGCGCTCGTAGTGGTGCTCGTGGCCGCAGACCACCAGGTCCACGCCGTACTTGTCGAACAGCGGCACCCAGGCCTCGCGGACGCCGAGGTCGGCGCCGTTGAACTTGTCGGCGGTGGAGATCACCACCTGGTGCATGCAGACCACGATCCAGTCGATCCCCGGGTCCGCGTTGGCCGCGATCAACTCCCGTTCCAGCCAGCGCTGCTGGGCGCCGCCGGAGTAGCCGTGGACGTAGCTGCTGCCGCCGTCCTGGTAGGCCACGTCGTCGTTGTTGAGGCTGATCACCCGCACCGAGCCGGCCGTGAACGAGTACCACAGGCCGCGCGTCTCCGCGTCGGAGCGGGCGTCCGGCAGCTCGAAGTACGCCTGGTAGGCGCCGTAGCCGATCGGGCCGTTGCCCTTCTCGTTCTCGTGGTTGCCGGCCGCGGGCATCCAGGGGCGGTGGCGGGCCGAGCGGGTGTTGTTCTCGAACCAGTCGGACCAGGTGCGGACCCGGTCGGTGGCGATGTTCGCGTAGCAGAGGTCGCCGTTGAGCAGGTGGAACAGCGGGGCGATTCGCTCGACCCCGGCGGTGGTGTCGCCGGCGGCGGGGCTGCCGAGGTTGTCGTTCACGTAGCCGTTGGCGGTCTTCTTGCCGAGGGTCGGGGTGCCCTGGTCGCCGAAGCTGGTGAAGGTGAAGGCGGACCGGCCGCGCGGGGCGGTGCGGACGGTGCCGAGTTCGGGGGTGGTGCCGTCGTGGACGGCGGCGTAGACGTAGTCCGTGTCGGCGCGCAGGCCGGTCAGCCGGGCGTGGTGCGTCTGGACCTCGGTGCCGGACGCGGCGTCCCGGTAGGTGCGGGTCGCGGCCTGGACCGTCCGGCCGAAGCCGCCGTTCGAAGTCCCGTACACCACCCGGGGGTTGCCGACGGACCGGGTGGTGTGCCAGGAGACCACCACCTCGCGGGAGGCGTCCGAGCCGAACTGGAGGTGGAGGCCGGCCACCCGCGGCGCGCCGGAGCGGTCCGGCCGCTGCCAGAGCACCGGGGAGGCGGCGGCGGGGGCGGCCGAGACGCCGGAGAGGGACACGGCACCGCCGAGGCCGACGCCGGTCGCCCCGGCCAGGAGCCCGCGCCTGCTGACGGGGAGACGTCCACTGGAATCGTTCATGGCGGCCAGCCCACCGGACGAAGGTGAACCGCGCCGGGTCCGCCGCGTGAACTTTCCCGTCCGTCACCCGTGCGTCACACTGCTGGGCGTGACGAGGACGAACGGCGACGGCCCGCGGGTGATCCGCACCCTGATCGCGGACGACCAGGAGGCCGTACGGCGCGGTGTGCGGCGGATCCTGACGGCCCAGCCGGACATCGAGGTGGTGGGCGAGGCGGCGGACGGGCTCGCCGCACTGGAGCTGGCGGCCGAACTGCGGCCGGACGTCGCGCTGGTGGACATCCGGATGCCGCGGATGGACGGACTGGAGCTGACCCGGCGGCTGGCCGGGCCGGGGGTGGCGGAGCCGGTGCGGGTCGTGGTGCTGACCACCTTCGACCTGGACGAGTACGTGTACCCGGCCCTGCGGCACGGGGCGTCCGGTTTCCTGCTGAAGCGTTCCGGCCCGTCCCTGCTGGCCGAGGCGGTGCGGGCGGCGGCGGACGGGGAGAGCCTGATCAGCCCGTCGGTCACCGTCCGGCTGCTGCGGCACGTGACGGCTCCGCGCCGCCCGGAGCGGCGGCGGCCCGCGCTCGTGGTGCCGCTGACCGAGCGGGAGGTGGAGATCGCCGGGCACGTCGCGGCGGGCCGCACCAACGCGGACATCGCCGCGGAGCTGTTCATCTCGCCGGGGACGGTGAAGACCCACGTCGCCAGCATCCAGCGCAAGCTCGGGGTGGCGAACCGGGTCGGGATCGCGGTGCACGCCTGGGAGATGGGCTGGGCGGCGCAGGAGCGGTAGCGGCGGTGCCGCGGAGACGGGTGCGCGCCCACGGGGCCGAGGGGATGCTCCGTGGACGCGCGGAACCTACGAGGTGGGGGTGGCCTCCGGACGTGACGTCCTCCGGCCGGTAGTTCGATCGTCGACCGAGGTAGTCATCCAGCGTCGGACCCTGATCCGTCTCGATCCGTCGCCACTGCCTCCTGCGGTCGAACTCCTTCAGCTACCTCGCAGGTCCATCTCCCATCATGCGCCTCCTGCGGGCTGTGCACCAGGGGTGAACGGTATGAATCCAACCAATTTTCGCAACTCGGGCAATCCGGGGTGGATCGGCTGGCGGGGCTGCGTGGCGACGAGACCTCCGTCAGGAGCGCGGCCAGCCGTCCACGAAGGTCAGCGTCCGCTGGTACGGCCCGTCGGGCCCGGTGCTGCGGTACTCCTCCGTGCTGCCGCCGGTCCGGACGGTGCGGTCCCCGTCGTGCCGCCGGGCGGTGGGGCGCAGGGTGTGGTCGACGGTGGAGCGTTCGGTGACGTGGCCGCCGGTCGCCGCGGTGGCCTCGCGGTGGTAGCCGAGCTCCATGGCGGTGGTCTGGTCGGTGTTCCCGGCCGCGTCGCGGCTCACCCGGTAGCTGACGTCCAGCGGTTCGCCCTCGTGCACGGTGGTGGTGCGGTGCGGGCCGCCGCCCCAGGTCGCGGTGGTGCGGGTGAGGTCGGTGCCGTTGTGCAGCGTCACGTCGTTGCCGCCGTCGCGCAGCCGCTGGGCGGAGCGGAACGCGAGCTCGTCGCGGACCTCGGTGGTGATCCGGCCGTGCGAGGTCTGCACCCAGCCCCGGGCGAGGTCGTCGCGGGCGGCGGTGACCGTCCAGTCGCCGCTGCCGCCGCCGTGGTCGGCGAGGTCGGTGGCGACGGTGGCCTCCGGGGCGACCCGGTGGTCGGTGAGCTGTCCGGTGGTGCGGGCGGCGCCGTGGTCGGTCTCGGCGAAGAGGTTGACCTGGCCGGTCCAGACGTCGTTGCTCTGCGCCTCGGCGGTGTTCACGGTGACGCCCACGCTGTGCGGCCGGCCGTCCAGCAGCAGTCCGACGTACGGGGTGAGGTCGAGCCGGTAGGCGGGCAGGTCGAAGGCGAAGACGCCGGGCACGGGCCGCCAGAGCAATGGGTCCCAGCCGCCGGTGTAGATCACCGGGTACGGCCAGACCGCGCCGGCCACCCGGCCGTCCACGGTGAGCCGCAGTTCGCGGAACGGGCCCTTGCCGCAGATGCCGCTGCCGGGGTTGGCGGCGGCGAAGGCGTCCGGTGCGGAGGCGTAGGCGAACTCCTCGCAGGCGCCGCCGCCCCGGGCGTAGACCTCGGCGGTGAGGCGTTCGAGGTTCTGCGGGAAGACGAGGTCGCGCCCGGCGGCGGGGGCGGCCTGGGTGAGCCCGAACGGGCCGGTGGTGAGCAGCCGGTCGGCGGAGCGGGCGGCCGGCCAGTGCGCGTCCGCGGTGTAGAAGGTCAGCTTCGCGCTGATCGTGAAGACGCCGGTGTAGGTGGCGTCGGTGACGTTGGCGAGGTCGAAGGAGAACTCCTGCGGGCCGCCCGCGAAGAGCGGGGCGTAGCGGGTGACGTCGTGCTCGACGTTCCAGGCGATGCCGTCCTTGGACGGCTCCGGGGTGGAGGAGAGCAGCACCTGGACGCCGCCGACGCGGACGCTGAAGATCCGGTCGAACTGCCGCCCGGCGACCTGCCCGTGGAGGTCCATGACCACCGCGGACCAGGGGCCGGCGCAGTCGGCGGGCGGGGCGAGGGTGGCGTTGTACGGGGTGTCCGGCGGGTTGCCGTACCCGTTGCGGAACTCGCGCTCGTGCATCACCTCGACGGTGCAGGAGCGGGTGTCGGGGCGGGTGAGCGGCTTGGTGGCGGTGACCGGGTCGTGGTAGTCGGTGCCGAAGTCGGCGTGGGCCGGGGCGGCGGCGGTGAGGGTGCCGGCCAGGGTGAGGACGGCGGCGCCGATCAGACCGGCGGTGCGGCGGAGCAACGGGCGCAGGGCCAAGGCGGGTTCCCGGGGTCGGGCGGCCCGCGGGCGGGTGCCGCGGGCCGGTCGGATGATCCGGGAATCCTTCCGGGGGTGGCATGCTAGCGTCAAGGATTCGCGCCGACCGGATCCGGGCCGGCGGGTGGGTCGGGTCGGGCCGGACAGGGAGTGGGTCGGGCCGGGCCGGTCACGGAGTGCGTCGGGTCAACGGTCCTCCAACTCCGCGGCCTCCTGCCGGATCAGGTCCCGCAGCGAGGCCAGCCGGGGCCGCCGGTCGTCCGTCCGCCACTGCATCTCCAGCGGCAGCGCGGCCCGCCCCTCCAGCCGTACGGTGGCCACGTCCTCGGTGAGGTGGCCGGTCATCGAGCCGGGCACCAGCGAGAAGGCGCGGTTGCGGGCGAGCAGGTAGAGCCGGGAGCCGACGATCCGGGGCGGGCTGACCAGCACCGGCGGGTCCACGCCGTGCTCCGCGCAGAGGCCGAGCACGTGGTCGTAGTAGCGGGGGTGCTGCTCGCGCGGCCACAACAGCAGGGGCAGGTCGCGCAGTTCGGCCAGGCGCAGGCTGCTCCGGCGGGCCAGTGGGTGGTCCCGGCCGAGCGCGACCAGCACCGGTTCGTCGGCGATCCGCTCCAGCCGGTAGCCGTCCACCTCGTCCAGGAAGCGGCCGAGCCCGATGTCGGCCAGCTCGGCGGCCAGGGTGGCGGAGACCTGCCCGGTGTCCACGGCCAGTTCGGCGGTGTCGAGCGCGGGCAGCTCCTGCTCGGCCCGGCTGACCACGGCGGGCAGCAGGCGGTTCACCACGCTCGGCGAGGCGACGATCCGGGCGGTGCCCAGCCGGGACTCCTCGTGCAGCCGCACCCGGGTCAGCAGCGTCTCGGCCTGCCGGAGCAGCAGAGTGCTCTCGGCGGCCATCACCTCGCCGGCCTCGGTCAGCGCGACCGAGCGGCGGCTGCGGTCGAACAGCTCGACGCCGACGGTCCGCTCCAGCCGGGCGACCTCCTGACTGACCGTCGGCTGCGAGATGTGCAGCCGTTCGGCGGCCCGCCCGAAGTGCAGCGTCTCGGCGACGGTCAGGAAGACCTGGAGCTGGCGCAAGGTGAAACCCATGGGTGGCAGGGTAGACGAACCAATAGGTGATGGCCTATCAGAAACCTCAGTACTCATTCTGGTTTCCGATGTGAACCGTCCATACGCTGAGCAGCACGTTGCCCCACCGCAGCGGCAGCCTCACAGAGAGTTCGCATCATGACCGGACTTCTTCCCCCCGCCGCTCCCGCCGTCCAGGTCTCCGAGGAGGTCGCCCGGGCGCTCGCCGACGGCCGGCCGGTGGTCGCCCTGGAGTCGACCATCTTCACCCACGGCCTGCCGCGGCCGCGCAACCTGGCCGTCGCGCTGGAGGCGGAGCGGCAGCTGCGGGCGGCGGGCGTCGTGCCCGCCACGATCGGGGTGCACGCCGGGGTGCCCACGGTCGGGCTGAGCACCGGACAGATCACCGAACTGTCCGCCGCCGACGGCCTGGACAAGGTGAGCCTGCGCGACCTCCCGGTGGTCGCCGCGCTCGGCCGGCACGGCGGCACCACCGTCGCCGCCACCGCCTTCCTCGCCCACCGCGCCGGCATCCGGGTCTTCTCCACCGGCGGCCTCGGCGGCGTGCACTTCGGCGCCTCGGAGAGCTTCGACGAGTCGGCCGACCTGACCGCCCTGGCGGCCACCCCGGTCACCGTGGTCAGCGCGGGCGTGAAGTCCATCCTCGACATCCGGGCCACCCTGGAACGCTTCGAGACGTACAACATCCCGGTCATCGGCTACCGCACCCGCAGGTACCCCGGCTTCTACGTCACCGACTCCGGCCACGAGATCAACTTCAGCGTGGAGTCGCCCGAGCAGGCCGCCGGGGTGATCGAGGCCCGCGACCGGCTCGGCCTGCCGCAGGCCGTCCTGATCGCCAATCCGGTCGACCCGGCCAAGCAGCTGCCGCCGGAGGAACTGGACGGCATCCTGGCCCGCGCCTGGGCCGAGGCCGAGCGGCAGGGCGTCACCGGGAACGCCGCCACGCCGTTCCTGCTCGACTTCATCCAGCGGGACACCGGCGGGCGCAGCCTGGACGTCAACGTCGAGGTGTACCGGGGCAACGTCCGGCTCGGCGGGGAGATCGCGACGGCGCTGGCCGGTGGTGCGTCCGGTGCCTCCGGTGCTGCTGCGGCGGGTGCTGCGGCCTCGGCGGGCGCCGTCGAGACCGGGGCCTGAGCCGTGCTGGGGGTGCTCGGGGACCTCGTCGAGGACATCGTGGTCTGGGCCGACGGCCCGCTGCGGCACGGCACCGACTCCGGCGCCCGGGTCTTCCGGCGGCGCGGCGGCAGCGCGGCCAACGTCGCCTGCTTCGCCGCCGGGCAGTACCCGGCCCGCTTCCTCGGCTGCGTCGGCGAGGACGCGGTCGGGGACGGCGTCGTCGCCGAACTGACCGGCCACGGCGTGGACGTACGGGTCTCCCGGCGCGGCCGGACCGGCAGCGTCGTGGTGCTGATCGACCAGGGCGGCGAGCGGACCATGCTGCCCGACCGGGGCGCCGCCACGCTGCTGGAGCGGGTCCCGGACGCCTGGCTGGCCGGACTGACCCACCTGCACGTGCCGGCCTACTCCTTCGACGGCGAGCCGGTCGGCGGTACGGCGGTGGACGCGCTCGCCCGGGTCCGGCGGGCGGGCGGCACCACCTCGGTGGACGCCTCCTCGACCGGGATGCTGGAGCGCTTCGGCCGGGAGCGCTTCCTGGCCCTGCTGGCCGGGCTGGCGCCGACCTTCGTGTTCGCCAACCGCTCCGAGTCGGCGTTCCTCGGACTGCTGGTCGGCGGCCTGCCGGGGCCGGAGCGGGCCCGGCTGGCGGCCACCACGGTGGTCACCAAGGCGGGCGCCGAGGCGACCGCCGTCGACGTCCCGGGCGAGCCGCTGGCCATGGTGCCGGTGCCGCCGGTGGCGCAGGTGCGCGACCTCACCGGGGCCGGGGACGCCTTCGCGGCGGGGTTCCTGGCCGGCTTCCTGGACACCGGGGACCTCGGGCGCGCGGCCGGCCTCGGGCACCGCAGCGCGGCCCGGGTGCTGGCCTCGCCCGGGGCCTCCTTCGGCGGGGAGTGACGTTTCGGCGGGTGCCCTTCGGCGGGCCCGTCGGCGGCGGGCCTGCCCGGGGTTACCTGGGCACCGCGTCCTTGCGGAGGAAGTGCTTCAGCTTCTGCCAGGTCCAGGTGTTGACCACGTCCTCGGCGGTGAGCCAGCCGCGCTGCGCCGTGCCGATGCCGTAGCGCGGGTAGCCGAGCTGGCCGGTGGCGTGCGCGTCGCTGTCGATCGCGAACCGGACGCCGTGCCGCCTCGCCCGCAGGACGTCCTCGTCGCGCAGGTCGAGCCGCTGCGGGGAGCTGTTGATCTCGATCGCGGTGCCGGTGCGCGCGGCGGCCTCGAACACGGCGTCCAGGTCGACGTCGATCGGTCCGCGCCGGCCGATCCGGCGGGTGGTGAGGTGTCCGATGACGTGCACGTACGGGTTCTCGCAGGCGCGGATCAGCCGACGGGTCTGGGCGGCCCGGTCCAGGGCGAAGTGCGAGTGCACGGAGGCCACGCAGACGTCGAAGCCGGCCAGGAACTCCGGTGGCCAGTCCACCCCGCCGTCCGGGCCGATGTTCAGCTCGGTGCCGTGCAGCAGGCGCAACTTCTTGCGCCGGTCGGCGAGTTGTCGCAGCTGTTCGCGCTGGGCGAGCATCTTCTCGTCCGTCATCCGCTGCATCACCAGGTCCGGGGCGTGGTCGGTGACGGCGAAGTAGGAGTAGCCGCGGGCGGCGGCGGTGTCGACCATCTCCTCCAGGGTGGCGAGCCCGTCGGTCAGGTCGGTGTGGGTGTGCAGGTCGCCGCGCAGGTCGGACTCCTGGACCAGGTCCGGGAGTCCGCCCTCCAGCGCGGCCTCGATCTCGCCCCGGTCCTCGCGCAGCGGCGGCGGGATCCACGGCAGGCCGAGCGCCGCGTACACCTCCTCCTCGGTCTCCGAGACCACCTTGGCGCCGCCGTCCACCTCGAACAGCCCGTACTCGGAGAGCTTCAGCCCGGCCCGGACGGCCATCGTGCGCAGCCGGATGTTGTGCGCCTTCGAGCCGGTGAAGTAGACCAGCGCAGCTCCCCAGTCCTCCTCCGGGAGGACCCGCAGGTCCACCTGTACGCCCTGGGTGGTACGGACCGAGGTCTTGGTGCCGCCGCTGCCGATCACCTCGGCGACGTAGGGGAGTTCGGTGAGCGCGGCCATCAGCGGGGCGGAGTCCGCCGCGGTCGCGAGCACGTCGATGTCGCCCACCGTCTCGCGCATCCGGCGCAGCGAGCCCGCGTACGCGCAGCGGGTGCAGCCGGGGACGGCGGAGAGCGCGGCGACCAGCTGCTCGGCCAGCTCGGTGGCGGTGTCCAGCAGGGTGCGGCCGCCGGACTGCCGCATCAGCTCGATGCCGTGCAGGATCCGCTCGCCGCTGCGCTCGCCGAAGCCGGGCAGGTCGGCGAGCCGCTCGGCGCGGGCGGCCGCGGCGAGTTCGTCCACCGAGGCGATCCCGAGGTCGCGGTAGAGGGTCAGGGCGCGCTTGGGCCCGACCCCGGGGACGGCCGTCATCTCCCGTACGCCGGACGGGACCTCGGCGCGCAGCGCCTCCAGGGCGGGGATGGTCCCGGTGGCGAGGTACCCGGCGATCTTCTCGGCGGTGGACCTGCCGACGCCGGGGATCTGCTGCAGGCCCTTGACGTCCAGGCCGGCCAGGTCCTCGGGGTGGCCGCCGACCGCGCGGGCGGCCTTCTCGTAGGCGCGGGCCCGGAAGGCGTCCCCGCCGGTGATGTTGATCAGGTCGGCGTACTCCTGGAGCAGCTCCCTGACCTGGTCGTTGAGCCGGGGCATGGGGCAAGTCTAGGGTCGGTGGGGCGGGGGCGCCGGGTGTACTTCCTCGTGTACTCCGTCAGTCGTACGCGACGGTCAGCAGCAGGACCATGGTCAGCCCGCCGCCGGGGGTCGGCTCCACCGCGAGCCGGCCGCCCGCGGCCACCACCAGGCGGTGCAGGGCGGGCCCGACCGGGCCGTCCGCCCGCACGCCCGCGATCAGCCGCTCG
>NZ_LFVW01000450.1:0-9626 GCF_001182915.1 Kitasatospora sp. MY 5-36 | reverse complement strand
CGCCACCGGCAGCCCGTCCGACGCCCCGTCAGGATCGCCCGCGGCGGTCGCCACCAGCGCGTCCAGGAAGCGCGCCCGCTCGGCGGCGTCCCGGCAGCGGGTGCGCAGCTGCTCGGCCTGGTCGACCACCAGGACCGGGTCCCCGGCCGTCGGTCCGGACCCGCCGCGCCTCGTCTCCCCGGCCCGCTGCCCGAGCCGGGCGAGCGCGAGCGCGTACGCCTCCATGGGTCGTTCACCGGGGGTCAGCAGCGCCACCGGGACACCGCCGTCGGCCGGGGGCCGGCCCGCTCCGCCCCCGGCCCCGGGTCTCCCGGTGGTGGCGCCGGTGACGGCACCGGTGGCGGCGGGCGCGCCGAGCCGGGCCAGCAGACCGGCTCTGACCAGCGAGGACTTGCCCGCCCCGGACGGCCCGGAGACGATCACCAGCCGCCGTTCGGCCAGCAGGGCGACCAGCCGGTCCAGCAGCGCCTCGCGGCCGAAGAACCGCTCGGCGTCGGCCGCCTCGAACGCGGCCGCGCCCGGGTAGGGGGCCCGTCCGACGTCCTGGGCGCGCCGCCGGGCGCACTGTTCGGCGGCCAGTTCGGCGGCGAGCAGCTGCCAGCGGTGCCGCCACTCCCGCACGTCCCCGCCGCAGGCCTGCACGTAGGCGAGGGTGACGGCGAGGCTGGGCAGCCGCCGCCCTCCCGCGGCCACCGACAGGCTGGCCGCCGAGCAGTGTGCCCGCAGGGCGAGTTGACGGTACGGCGGACGTCCGGCGCGCTCCCGCAGGGCCCGCAGATCGCCCGCGAAGCGCAGCAGCGGCCCGTCCCCGGGGTCCAGTGGACTTTCCCGACGCGGCACGACGGCCCCCCTTCTCCGTTGAAGCGGTGTCCTGAAACCTTGAGTGCCCACGCGCCACACGCGCCGCGTGCGCCTCGTGTCCATCCCCCCGTTGATTCATCATGCACAGGACCGTTGGCGTCAAACAATGGTGCGTACGGGTCGGTTGTTCCGAGTTGATGTTCAATGTCCAGCCGTACGGCGCCGAACAAAGCCGGTGGGATAGAACCGGAACCCGCAGCCCTCGCTGACTTCGGAGACATCCATGAGGTTCACGCGGTACTGCCGTTCCCTCCTGTCCACACCCGCGATGGCGGTGGAGCGGTACACCAAGAGCCACCAGTCCGGGGCCGACATCGCCATGGTCGATCTGGAGGATTCGGTCCCACCCACCCGGAAGGAGGAGGCCCGCCGGCTCGCCGAGGAGTTCTTCGCCCTCCCGTCCACCAAGCTCGCGCGCAGCGCGGTGCGCATCAACACGCTGTCCGGGCCCGACGGTCTGCGCGACCTGATCGCCATCGCCCGGTACCGGGTCAAACCGGACCTGGTCCTGATCCCGATGACGGAGTCCCCCCGGGACATCGAGATCGCCGCCGGCGCGCTCGGCGCGGACTGCCCGGAGACGGAGTTCCTGGCCGTCGTGGAGACCCCGCTGGGCATCGAGAACGCGCCCGCCGTCGCGGCCGCCGGGCACCGGCTGCGCGGGCTGGTCTTCGGCTCGGCCGACTACGCCTTCGCGGTCGGCGCCCGGCTCTCCTGGGAGGCCCTGGCCCACGCCCGCGCCCGGGTGGTCAACAGCGCCCGCGCCGCGGGGGTGGAGGCGATGGACGCGCCGTTCTTCGAGGTCACCGACCTCGACGGGCTGCGCCGGGAGGCCGGGCTCGCCCGGGACTTCGGGTTCAGCGGCAAGATCGCCGTCCATCCGCGCCAACTCGAGCTGATCAACGCGACGTTCAGCCCCGACGAGGAGCTGCTGGAACGCGCCCGCCGGGTGGTCGCGGCGGGCCTGGAGAACGGCCGCTCGGTCACCGTGGTGGACGGCGTGATGGTCGGCATGCCGTTCTTCGAGGCCTCGCAGCGCCTGATCGAGCAGTTCGACCCGCCCCGGCCCGGCGGACCGCACGACCCGCAGCACCACGCGCCCACCGACACCCCGAACCACACGACGGAGAAGTGACGATGACCGAAGAATCCATCCTCGGCCCGCGCCGGTACCGCAACGCCGAGGCCATGCTGGCGAGCGCCGACCCGGTCTGGCAGGCGGCCGCCGCCAACGGCCTGATCGGCGTCACGGTGGACTCGGAGTCCAACAACCGGCTGACGGTCCGCGAGACCGGCCACGAGTTCGCCAACATGGTCTCCTGCTCGTACCTCGGCCTGAACAACCACCCCGCGGTCCTGGCCGGCGCGGTGGACGCGCTGACCGAGGCCCGCGGCACCTCGCTGGTCCTCTCCACCACCAGAATCCGGCACAACCTGCTGGTGCGGCTGGAGGAGGAGCTCGGCGAGCTGTTCGGCGCGAACATCCTGCCGGGGGCGTCCTGTACCACGCTCACCGCCGGCATCCTGCCGCTGATCGCCTCCGGCCACCTGGACGGCACCTGCCAGGGCGGCGGCGGCCCCCGGGTGATGGTCTTCGACCGCTTCTGCCACTTCTGCATGGCGTACATGAAGCCGATCTGCGCGGACGAGTCGCTGGTGCTGACCTGCCCGCACAACGACCTGAACTACCTGGAGGACATCTGCCGCAAGTACCCGCGGGTCGCCTACGTCGCCGACGGCGCCTACTCGATGGGCGGCACCGCGGCCCTCGACGGGCTGCTCGAACTCCAGGACCGCTACGGGCTGTTCCTCTACATCGACGACTCCCACTCGCTGTCCATCGCGGGCGAGCGCGGCGAGGGCTACGTCCGCTCCCGGCTGGAGATGAACCCGCTGACGGTGATCACCGCCAGCCTCGGCAAGGCCTTCGGCACCAGCGGCGGCGTCGCGATGCTCGGCAACCGGGAGCAGTTCGAGTTCCTGCACCGGCACGCCGGCCCGATCGGCTGGTCGCAGAACATCCCGCTGCCGATGGTCGGCGCCTCGCTGGCCAGCGCCGCCATCCACCGCTCCCCCGAACTGGCCGAGCTCCAGGGCGCGCTGGCCCGCAACATCGAGCTCTTCGACGAGCTGCTGCCGACCACCTTCGCGGGCAACGGCCTGCCGGTGCGCCGGGTCGACGTCGGGGAGGCCGAGCGGGCGGTCAAGCTGTCCGCCCAGCTCTTCGAGCGCGGCTTCTACAGCTCCGCGGTGTTCTTCCCGATCGTGCCCAAGGGCGAGGCCGGACTGCGGCTGATGCTGCGCGCCGACATGGACGAGCGGCTGATCCGCGAGTTCGCCGGCCACGTCAAGGAACTCACCGCCGACCTCTAGGACCCGGGAGCAACCGCCATGGAAGGAACCGAACCCGCCGGCTACCGGCGGATCGGCGAGCGCCGCTACCGCGAGGTGGTCGGCCGCTACTACGAGGAGTTCGAGGTCGGCGAGGTGGTCGAGCACCGCCCCGGGCGGACCGTCACCGAGCTCGACAACGTGCTGATGAGCATGCTGAGCATGAACGACGCCCCGCTGCACATCGACGCCGCCTACAGCGCCCACACCCCCTGGGGGAAGCCGATCGTCTCCAGCCTGGTGACGCTCAGCATCGTCGGCGGGATGACCGCCCGCTCGACGAGCGGGCGCACCATCGCCAACCTGGGCTGGGAGAACATCCGGATGACCCACCCGGTGTTCACCGGCGACACCCTCTACGCGGAGACCGAGACCCTCGCCAAGCGGCTCTCCAAGAGCCGCGACGGGCAGGGCATCGTGAGCTGCCGCACCACCGGGACGAAGTCCACCGGCGAGCCCGTGGTGGTGTTCGACCGCAGCTTCCTCGTCCCGCTGCGCGGCCACGGCCTGGACGAGGTCGCCGGGTACTGACGCCGTGCCTCGTCGTGGCGCGGCACCGGGCCCGGCGGCTGAAGCCGTCGGGCCCGGTGCCTCCGGACGCCCGGTCCGGATCGGGTGCGGAGCTGCCGGCGGGCGCCCTCAGCGGCCCGGCGTCAGCCGGTAGGGGTCCGGGGCGGAGCCCATGTCCGGCTCCGGCTCGTACGCCCCGTCCTGCGGGTGGCGGCGGGCCGCGGCGCGCCCCGGGCGGACCGGCCACCAGATGCCGCGGCCGAACAGCGCGGCCAGCGCGGGCACCAGCACCACCGACAGCAGGAAAGCGGAGAGCAGGATGCCGAGCGCCAGCGCGAAGCCGACCTGACGGCTCGCCGGGGTGGCGGCGAGGGTGGCGAAGGAGCCCGCCAGCACCAGGCCCGCCGTCGCGATGGCCGGGGCGGTTTGCCGCACCGCCCGGGCCACGGCCGCGCGGGCCGGCCCCGGCTGCTCCATCTCCTCCCGGATCCGGTCGCTGATCAGGATGTTGTAGTCGGTGCCGAGCGCGACGACGAACAGGAACAGCACCAGCGGGAGCGTGAAGTTGACGCCCGGCTTGTCCAGGCCGTGCTGGAAGAGCAGCGCCGAGGCGCCGAGCGTGGCCGCGAAGCAGAGGCCGACGGAGACCATCAGGACCACCGGCGCCAGCAGGCTGCGCAGCAGCATCAGCAGGATCAGCGCGATCAGCGCGGCCGCGACCGGGAAGACGAGCCGCAGGTCGTGGTCGACGGCCTTCGAGATGTCGGCGAAGACCGCCGGGGTGCCTCCGACATGGGCCGTCGTCCCGGCGGGCGTGTGCGCGGCGACGGCGGCCCGCAGCGGCCCCGAGACCACGTCACGGGCCTGCTGGGACTGCGGGTCCGCGGTCAGGTAGAGGTCGATCCGGGCGGCCCGCCGGTCGTCGGCGAGGGCGGTCCCCGCCACCTGCCCCACGCCCGCGACCTGTCCGAGCGCGCGGGACAGGCCGTCGAACCGGTCCGCGCTGAGCGTGCCGCCGTCCTTGGCGGTGAGGTAGACGGTGGTCGGGTCCGACACACCGGCCGGCAGCGCGCGGGAGATCTCGGCCGCGGTGGCGGCGGCGGCGGTGCGCGGGCCTTCGGCGCCCTGGCCGTAGTCCATCCGGATCCCGACCGTCCCGAGGGCCAGCGCGCCCAGTGCGGCGACGGAGGCCACCGCCAGGGCCAGCGGCCGGCGCGCCACCAAACCGCCCAGCCGGGCCGACACGCCCTCGCGCGGCCGGCTCTGGAGCGCACGGGAGGGCCAGAACATCCCGCGTCCGCAGGCCGCCAGCAGGGCGGGCATCAGCGTCAGGCTGCCCAGCAGCATGACCAGGACCGAGACGGCGATGGCCGGGCCGAGCACCCGGAACTGCCCGAAGCTCGCCACCCCGAGCGTCGCGAAGGCGGCCACGATGGTCAGCGCCGCCGAGGTGATCGCCGTGCCCACCCGCCCCGAGACCTCCGCGGCCACGACCCGGACGGGCGTTTCGGGTCGCGCCCGCAGCTGCTCGCGGAAGCGGAACAGCAGGAACAGCAGGTAGTCGATCCCGATGCCGATCAGGACCACCTGGATCAGCGACGGGGTGCTCGGGTCGATCCTGATCCCGGTGAGCATCGCGGCGCCGACCACCGCGCCCAGTGCCACGCCACCGATCAGGGCGACCGCGAGCAGCGGCAGCAGGGCCGCCAGCACGCTGCGGAACACCAGCACGTTGAGCAGCACGATCAGCCCCATGGTGAGGGCTCCCATGACCTTCGCCATGGTCTTCCCGTCGTCCTTGGTGTCCACCGTGCCGGCCAGGCCGCCGGTGAAACCGGTGCGCAGCCCCGCTTCGTCGAACTGGGCCCGCGCCGAGTCCCGGAAGGCCCGGAAGAGGTCCTGCATCCCCGGCTCCTCGGGGTTGCCGACCAGCCCGACGGAGAGCAGCTCGAAGCTCTTGTCCGGTGCCACCATCGCCGGGGCGACCGTGGGGGTCTGCGAGTGGTCCCTCGCCAGGAAGGACGGCCCGTCCTCCTCCTTGGGCTTCGGCATGGTGACCCGCTGCCGGCCCAGCTTCTCGGCCAGGGTGCCGATCCGCTGGTGGTCCGCGGCGCTGAGCGGGCCGCCGTCCGAGCGGGCGACCAGCACGGTCACCGTGTCGGCGTCGGGCTTCACCCCGAACCTGTCCTCGGCGATCTTCAGCGCGGCGGCCGAGTCGTAGCTCGCGGGCAGGAAGTCGCCGACCCGGGTCTGCGTGACGCGGAAGATCAGCGCCCCGCTCAGGGCGGTCAGCGCGACACCCAGCACCGTCCAGAGGGCGATGACCTTCCATGGGTTTCTCGTCGAGAATCCGGTCAGGGCGCGGATCAAAGTGTTCTCCTGCGTATCGACTTGCGGGTGGACTCGGCACCGGGTTCCCGGCCGGTCTCCAGACGATCACGCGGCACCCCCCGGATTCGTCCGGGCACAGGATGAACGGAGGCGGGGCCCCAGGGTCCGGCAGCCGTCCGGGACCAGGACCGTGGTCCCGGTCCCGGACCCGCCTCAGGGGCCCCGTCGCGGCCGGTCGGCCGGTGCCAGAATGGGTCGATCACCACAGCCCGGCCGCGCCGCACCGGTCCGGCGGGCCACGAGCAGGGAGACGCACAGATGCGCCGGCGCCGACACCCCGAGCAGCCGATCTCCGGCGGGCCGCCGGCCTCCGACAGGCTGCCGGGCGCCGACAGGCCGGAGGGCGGCGACGCGGTGCCGTGGACGCGTGACGACGCGCTGGTCGCCGTCGCCGCGGCCGCCCTGGACCTGGTCGGCTACTCGCTCGGCAGCGTGAGCGGCGACGGTGGGCCCGGACGCGGCGGTGCCACGGCGCTCGGCGTCGTCCTCATCGTGCTGCCGGCCCTGCCGCTGCTCTTCCGGCGCAGCCACCCGGTGTCGGCGCTCGCGGCCGTACTGGCCCTGGGCGCGGCGGAGAACCTCTCCGCACCGCCGTCGACCCACTTCGGCTTCGCCCTCTCGGTGGCCCTGTACTCGGTGGCCAGGGTCCGCACCGCCCCGGTGACGGCGCTGATGTCCGGCGCGACGGCGGTGGTGACGCTGCTGAACCAGAGCCACGGGCGGCTCCCCACGGGGGCGAACGTCCTCTCCGCCGTCCTCGCGGTCGCGGTCGTGGTCGGCACGGCCGTCGTGGTCAACCGCTGGCAGCAGCAGGTGGCGGCCCACCGCAGGCTGCTCGCCGACCGCGCGGTGGCCGAGGAACGACGCCGCATCGCACGGGAGTTGCACGACATCGTGGCCCACCACATCACCACCATGCAGCTGATGGCCGGCGGCGCCCGGGCCAACCTCGGGGGCGACACCGAGGTGGTCCGCGACGCCCTGGTGACCCTCGAGTCCTCCGGGCGGATGGCCCTGCGCGAGATGCGCCAACTCCTCGACGTCCTGCGGGCCGACGAGGAGCCCGAGGCCGTGCCGTGCCCGCCCCAGCCCGGCGCCGACGACCTCGACCGCATCGTCGACGAGTCCCGGCTGGCCGGCCTGCCGACCGAGTTCGAGGTCAGCGGCCGCCCGCGACCGCTGCCCCCGACGGTGGGCCTGACCGTCTTCCGGATCGTCCAGGAGTCCCTCACCAACACCCGCAAGCACGCCGGCCCGGCCAGTGCCCACGTCCGGCTGACGTACCGTCCGGACCGGGTCACCGTCGAGGTGCGCGACGACGGCGCGGGCACCGGGACGGGCCCGGCCGGGGCCGCGGGCGGAGCCACCGCCGGGGCGGCGGCCCGGTCCGGGCACGGCCTGATCGGCATGCGCGAACGCGTCACCCTGCACGGCGGCACGCTGGAGACCGGCGGGCTCGCCACCGGCGGCTACCGGGTGGCCGCCAGCCTGCCGCTGGCCCCGGGCGAGGCGGAGGAGGCGCTCCGCTGATCCCGGTCCTCACTCCTCGCGGTGGACGTCCACCAGCACCTTGCCGATGGTCTCCCGCGCGGCCATCGCCCGGTGCGCCCCGGCCACCCCGGACAGCGGGACGGTCCGGTCGATCCGCGCCACCACCCGCTTCTCGGCGGCGAGCCGGAACAGGTGGTCGGCGACGCCCTCGAACAGCGCCCGGTCCGTCAGCACGTGCTTGAGCCAGAAGCCCTGGGCGCCCGCCGAGCGCTCGGTCAGCTCGCCCATCGTGAAGGCGTCCTCCACCCCGCCGCGCGCCCCGACCGACACCAGCCGCCCGAAGGGCGCCAGTCCGGCCAGCCCGGCGCGCAGCACCGGGCCGCCGACCGAGTCGAGGAACAGGTCCAGCCCGCCCGATTCCGCGAGCCGCCCGGCCAGGTCGGGGTCGGCCGGGTCGAGCACGGTGTCGGCGCCCAGCGAGAGCAGGTACTCCCGCTTCTCCGGGGTGGAGGACAGGGCGACCACCCGGCTCGCGCCCAGCTCCCTGGCCAGCTGCACCGCCAGGTGCCCGACCCCGCCGGCGGCCGCGCTCACCCCGACGGCGTCGCCCGGCCGCAGCCGCCCTGCCAGGGTCAGCGCGCCGTAGGCCGTCGCCCCCTGCTCCAGCAGCCCCAGCGCCTGCTCGTCGTCCACGCCGTCCGGCACCTCCACCGTGTGCGCCGCCTCGGGTGCGGCCACGTGGGCGTACCCGCCGCCGGTGCGCAGCAGCGCGACGACCCTCCGGCCGTCCTCCCGGCGCCGCCCGACCACGTCGACGCCGAGCACCGCCGGCAGCGGGAACCTGAGGTACTCGCCGGTGCGGCACTCCAGGTCGGCGTAGTTGAGCCCGGCCAGGGTGACGTCGACCAGCACCCGGCCCGGGCCGGCCTCCGGTTCCGGCACCGTCTGGACGCTCAGCTCCTCCGGGCCGCCGTAGCGGTGGATCAGCGCGGCGCGCATCATTCCGTTCTCCTCCAGGTCGGGACTCATCCGGCGAACAGCGCGAGCAGGGCGCCCTCCAGGGCGCGGGCGGCCTCCGGGCCCTCGGCGACCGCGCAGTACATCACCGAGCCGTCGGCGGGCCCGAAGTCGGAGCTGAACAGCACGCCGGTGCCGCTCTCCCGGTCGAAGGCCAGCCCGGCCGCGCCGATCGCCGCCACCGCCTCGGCGAAGGACGGCACCTTGAGGCCGGCCAGCTCCAGGAGGTGGCGCGAGCCGCGGTGCTCGGGGCGCAGCAGGCGGCCGGCGTAGGCGTGGTGCAGGTGGCTGGAGCCGGTGAGCCGCGCGTTGGTCTCGTGGAAGTAGATCTCGCCCTCGGGGGTCAGCACGGCGTCCGCGCTGACCGTGCCCCGGTAGCCGATCACCCGCAACGCCTCGCACAGCCGGGCGGCCTCGCGGACGAGTTCGTCCCGCGCTCCGGCATCCGGGGTGACCGGCGGGGTGATCTCCCCGACCACCACCGGCCGCATGACCATCTCGCCGCAGCCGGAGAGCACGGCGCCCGTGTCCCCGATGACGAACTCGGCGTACAGCGGCGCCGAGTCGGCGAAGTACCGCTCCACCACGACCCGCTGGCCGCGTCCGCCGGTCAGCCAGGTCCACCGCTCGGCCACGTACGCTGCCACCGCCGCCCGGTCCGGCAGCGGCACCACCCGCTCGGCGCCGACCGGCTCCACCTTCTCGTCCCGGGCGAGGATCTCGTTGCCGAGGCCGCCCGCCTGGTACTCGACCTTCACCATCACGCTGTGCCCCCGCGCCAGCAGGTCCTCGATCGCGGCCTCGACCTCCGCGGGCGAGCCGGCCACCCGCCCGGGCGGGATCGGCACCCCGGCGCCGGCGGCCAGCGCCCGGAACCCCGCCTTGCTGTTGACCAGGGCGTTGCCGCCCTGCGCGGCGAAGGGCCGGCCGGGCATGGCGTGCCCGATCCCGAGCGCGTCCGCCAG
>NZ_LFVW01000449.1:0-9638 GCF_001182915.1 Kitasatospora sp. MY 5-36 | reverse complement strand
GCCAGGCCCCGCTCCGCCAGCACGGCGGCCAGCCGCCCGGCCCGCTCCACCAGCTCCCCGTACGTGAGCTCCTGCCCGCCGCAGCGCACGGCCACCGCGGCCGGCGCCCGGCGGGCCCGTTCCTCGACCAGCCCGTGCAGCGTGCCGGCGGCCCGTTCCCCGTCCGCGGTCATCGAGTCCCCCCTCGTCCCCCCTCGGAAAGGGCACCATCCTCCTCCCAACTCCCGCCGGGCGACAGGGTTCTGGCGCGTCCACCCCTCGGACGCCCCGACCTCCCGCGACTCGACGGTTGTACTCTGCACGCGGACGGACGGCGCCGGACCGTCCCGTGCGGCGCCCCGCCCGCACCCTGCCCGGCACCGTGATCGGAGTCCCATGAACTCATCCGCCCCCGACTTCGCCGGGCCGGTGCTGCGCACCCGCGACGTGGACGTCGTGCGCGACGGCCGCCACCTGCTGCGCGGGATCACCCTGGAGATCCGGCCCGGCGAGCACTGGGCGCTGCTCGGCCCCAACGGCGCCGGCAAGTCCACCCTGCTCGCGCTGCTCGGCGCCGTCTCCCACCCCACCCGCGGCGAGGTGGACGTGCTCGGCCGCCGGCTCGGCCGGGTGGACGTCCGCGAGCTGCGCGCCCACCTCGGGCACGTCAATCCGCGCCACCCGCTGCGCTCGCCGCTGAGCGTGCGCGAGGTGGTGCTCACCGGCTACACCAACACGATCGAGCCGGAGTTCCACCGCAAGCCGGCCCCGGAGGCGCTGGAGCGGGCCGAGCAGCTGATCGACACGCTCGGCATGCGCGCGATGGCCGAGGCCGCGTGGACGACGCTGTCCCAGGGCGAGCGCGGCCGGGCCCTGATCGCCCGCGCGCTGATGCCCAGCCCCCGGCTGCTGCTGCTCGACGAGCCGGCCACCGGGCTCGACCTGACCGCCCGGGAGCTGCTGCTGGACAGCCTGGACCTGCTGCGCCACCAGCACCCGGAGCTGGCCAGCGTGCTGGTCACCCACCACCTGGAGGAGCTGCCGGAGAGCACCACCCACGCCCTGCTGCTGCGCGGCGGCGAGTGCGTGGCGGCCGGGCCGGTGGACGAGGTGATGACCACGGAGCTGATCAGCGAGACCTTCGGCCACCCGATCCGGATCAGCCGGCACGAGGGCCGCTGGACGGCCCGGGCCGCGGCCCGCCGGACGCCGGGACGGTAGTCGCCCGCCGGGACGGTGGCGGCCTGCCGGGCAGGACGGCCGCCCGCCGGACGCCGGGACGGTAACGGTTCAGGGGGTGGGTGTAGACGGAAAATCGTCTTTACGTAAGGTATGCCTTAGCTAATGATGGTCTGCTGGTCCCCGGCCGGCCGCACTGCCTTGGCACACCCATGCCCTTTCCCGTTGGAGCCCGCATGTCCGCCCGTCGCCGTTCCACCGCAGCCGCGCTGCTCACCCTCGCCGTGGCGACCGCAGCCCTGGCCGGCTGCGCGTCCAAGAAGGACGACAAGGCCGGCGGCTCCGACGCGGTCAAGGTGAACGCGACCGACACCGCCTGCGAGGTCTCCAAGACCACCTTCCCGGCCGGCCACGTCGTCCTGGACATCAGCAACAAGGGCTCCAAGACCACCGAGGTCTACGTCTACGGCGACGGCGACAAGATCGTCACCGAGCGCGAGAACATCGGCCCCGGCACCAAGGCGAGCATCAACGCCGAGATCAAGGCCGGCTCGTACGAGATCGCCTGCAAGCCCGGCATGGTCGGCAACGGAATCCGCCAGAAGATCACCGTCACCGGCGAGGGCGGCAGCGCCGCGCCGGCCGACCCGCGCCTGGCCGCCGCCGTCGACGCCTACCGGAAGTACGCCCAGGAGCAGGCCGACGCCACCATCCCGGCCGTCGAGGCCTTCGCCGCCGCGATCAAGGCGGACGACCTGGAGAAGGCCAAGTCGCTGTACGCGCCCTCGCGCACCGGCTGGGAGCGCACCGAGCCGGTCGCCGAGAGCTTCGGCGACGTCGACCCGAAGACCGACACCCGCGAGGACAAGCTGGAGCCGGGCCAGGCCTGGACCGGCTGGCACAAGCTGGAGAAGTCGCTCTGGGCCGACGCGAAGATCGGCGACGACGAGAAGAAGCTCGCCGACCAGCTGGTCGCCGACCTCAAGGACTGGCAGAAGAAGATCCCCGAGGCGGAGATCACCGCGACCAGCATGGCCAACGGCGCCAAGGAGCTGCTGGACGAGGTCGCCACCAACAAGATCACCGGTGAGGAGGACCGCTACAGCCACACCGACCTGGCCGACTTCCAGGCCAACGTCGAGGGCGCGCAGAAGGCCTACGAGCTGCTGAAGCCGGTCGCCTCCGAGAAGGACGCGGAGCTGGCGAAGACGCTGGACTCCGAGTTCGCCGCCATCAACACCCTGCTGGCCAAGTACAAGCAGGCCGACGGCACCTTCACCTCCTACGACAAGGTCACCGAGGCCGAGCGCAAGGCCTTCTCCGACGCGGTCAACTCGCTGGGCGAGCCGCTGTCGAAGCTGGCCGCCGCCGTGGTCGTCAAGTAACCGGCCACCCCGCCCCGAAGTACCCCGCCGACGCCGTGGCGGCCCGCTATCCGGGCCCCACGGCCTCCGCGGGTCAGCGCAGAAGTCCAGCACAGTAGAAGGGCCCGCCCGCCGATGGACGCGGAGAACGAGCAGCAGAACGGGACGCCGGCCGCCGCCGACGCCACCGGGACCAGGGGCGCGGTCAGCCGACGCGCCGTCATCGGCTGGGCCGGTGCGGGCGTCGCGCTCGGCGCCGCCGCCGTCGGCTCGGTCGCCGCGGCCACCCGGCAGGACGACGCCGTCCCGGTCGCCGCCCCCGTCGGCGCCGAGGTGCCGTTCTACGGCGAGCACCAGGCGGGCATCTCCACCCCGGTCCAGGACCGGCTGCACTTCGCCGCCTTCGACGTCTCCGAGAAGGCCACCCGGGAGTCCCTGGTCAAGCTGCTCAAGGAGTGGACCAAGGCGGCCGCCGCGATGACCGGCGGCCGCGAGGTCGGCACCGGAGCGGTGCCCGGCTCGCCGGAGGCGCCGCCGGACGACACCGGCGAGGCCCTCGGCCTGCCCGCCTCCCGGCTCACCCTGACCATCGGCTTCGGGCCGAGCCTGTTCGAGAAGGACGGCGTCGACCGCTTCGGCCTCCAGGCCAAGCGCCCCGAGGGCCTGATCGACCTGCCGAACTTCAAGGGCGACAAGCTCGACCCGACCCGCAGCGGCGGCGACCTCTGCGTCCAGGCCTGTGCCGACGACCCGCAGGTCGCCGTGCACGCGATCCGCAACCTGGCCCGGATCGGCATGGGCACCGTCAACATCCGCTGGTCGCAGCTCGGCTTCGGCAAGACCTCCTCGACCACCCCGGACGAGCAGACCCCGCGCAACCTGATGGGGTTCAAGGACGGCACCCACAACATCGCGGGCACCGACGGCGCGAAGCTGGCCGACCACGTCTGGGCCGCCCCCGGCGACGGCCCGGAGTGGATGACCGGCGGCTCCTACCTGGTCGCCCGGCGGATCCGGATGCACATCGAGACCTGGGACCGCGCCTCGCTGAAGGACCAGGAGGACACCTTCGGCCGCACCAAGGGCGAGGGCGCCCCGTACGGCAAGGGCAAGGAGCACGACGCGCCGGACCTCGCGGCGATGCCCGCGACCTCGCACGTCGCCCTCGCCCACCCGGACGCCAACAGCGGCCTGATGATCCTGCGCCGCGGCTTCTCCTTCACCGACGGCACCGACGGCCTCGGCCGCCTGGACGCCGGGCTGTTCTTCCTCGCCTACCAGCGCGACACCCGCAAGGCCTTCGTCCCGCTCCAGCAGAAGCTCGCGGCGAGCGACAAGCTCAACGAGTACATCCAGCACGTCGGCTCCGCCCACTTCGCCTGCCCGGCGGGCGTGCGCAAGCCGGGGGAGTGGTGGGGCCAGGCCCTCTTCGGCTGACACCCCTCCTGTTCTCCCGTACCATCTCGACACCCCCCAGGAGCCCGCGTGTTCGGCAACTACCTGATCGGCCTGCGCGAAGGCCTCGAAGCCAGCCTGGTCGTCTGCATCCTGATCGCCTACCTGGTCAAGACCGGCCGCAAGGACCGGCTGCCGCCGGTGTGGATCGGCGTCGGCTCGGCCGTGGCGCTCTCCATGGCCTTCGGCGCGGTGCTCCAGTTCGGCTCCTCGCAGCTCACCTTCGAGGCCCAGGAGGCGCTCGGCGGCTCGCTGTCGATCATCTCGGTCGGCCTGGTGACCTGGATGGTCTTCTGGATGCGGCGCACCGCCCGGCACCTGAAGACCGAGCTGCACGGCAAGCTGGACGCGGCGATCGCGATGGGCACCACCGCCCTGGTGGTCACCGCCTTCCTGGCCGTCGGCCGCGAGGGCCTGGAGACGTCCCTGTTCATCTGGACCGCCGTCCAGGCCACCGGCGACGGCTGGAACCCGCTGATCGGCGCCGCGCTCGGCCTGCTCACCTCGGTGGTGCTCGGCTGGCTGTTCTACCGGGGCGCGCTGAAGATCAACCTGGCCAAGTTCTTCACCTGGACCGGCGCGATGCTGGTCGTGGTCGCGGCCGGCGTCCTCGCCTACGGCGTGCACGACCTCCAGGAGGCCGGCTGGCTGCCCGGCCTGCACAGCACGGCCTTCGACATCTCCAGCACCATCCCCAAGGACAGCTGGTACGGCACCCTGCTGAAGGGCGTGTTCAACTTCCAGCCGGCCCCGACGGTGCTGCAGCTGGTGGTCTGGCTGCTCTACCTGGTCCCGACCCTGGCGGTGTTCTTCAACGTCCTCGGCGGCGGCAGGAGCAAGAAGCCCGCCCAGCCGGTGGCCGCCAAGCCGGCCGCCTGATCCGGCCGTTCGACCTGTTCCACCCGTAGCACCCGCTCCACCCCGCTCCCCCCGTCCCGCCCCGTCCGGCACCCGCCGGCCGGGGCGGTTTGGTATGAGCGGAGCCAGTTCTCGCCAGGAGCGGTCGGAACCAGTCAGGAAGACGACGAAAACGGTCAGCTCTGACAAACTGCAGTCCCAGTGGAACCGTTGCGCCACCACCTTCGTACTTAGGGTGACAGCACCATGCCATTACCCACACATGGGGGGAACATGACCGTTCGCAGGCCTGCCAGGTTAGTCGCCGCCGGTGTCGCCGCCCTCGCGGCGACCGTGTTGCTGACCGCGTGCGACGACGTGAAGTACACCGACGACAAGCCGGGCGACCCGAAGGCGAGCGCCGCCGGGGCCACCGTCCCGGGCGACCCGATGGCCGGCCAGGCGGCCGGTTCGCGCTGCAAGAGCGACGACATCACCGCCACCGTGCAGCTCAAGGGCGCGGGCTCGGCGATGCTGACGATCAAGAACAAGAGCAGCCACAACTGCACCCTGTACGGCTACCCGGGCTTCGGCGGCCTGAAGGCCGACAACAGCGCGGACGCGCTGGCGGCCAACCGCGAGTCGTACCCCGGGCCCGCGGTGCTGGTCACCCTGAAGCCCAACAAGTCCGGCTACGCGGGCCTCAAGTGGAGCGCCTGCGACAAGTCGGACGCGACCTGCCACGTGCTCACCGGCCTCCAGGTCACCGCGCCGGACGAGACCACGGCGGTCACCGCCGAGGTGCTGGGCACCGACGGCAAGCCGGCCGGCCAGCTGCTGGTCTCGGCCGCCGGGCTGACCACCGGTACCCTGCAGCCGAACAACGAGAAGGTGCTGTTCAACTGATCCGCTTCACCCGATCCGGTTCACCTGATGCTGTCCGGTTGACGATGTCCACCTGATGATGCTCGCCTGATGACACGACGGAGCCCCCGGGCCGGTTCTTCCGAACCGCCCCGGGGGCTCCATCTGTTCCGGGCCCGGACTACTGGCTCTTGATCGAGTCCAGGATGTCCAGCTTCGCCGCCCGGTGGGCCGGCCAGAGCGCGGCCAGCAGGCCGATCACGGCGGCCGCGAGCAGGAAGCCGACGGTCTGCACCGGCGGCACCACGGTGGTGATGTCCTTGAGGCTGTCCGCCAGCGTGCGCACACCCGCCCAGGCGACCAGGATGCCGAGTCCGACACCCACCAGCCCGCCGAACAGCGCGATCAGCAGCGACTCCAGCCGGACCATCCGGCGGATGCCGAGCCGGTCCAGGCCGATCGCCCGCAGCATGCCGATCTCCCGGCGGCGCTCGAACACCGACATGGCCATGGTGTTGACCACGCCGAGCACCGCGATGACCACGGACATGCCGAGCAGCCCGTACATCATGTTCAGGATGCCGGTGATCATCTGGCGGTTCTCCGCCTTGATCTCCTTCGCGCCCTTGACCGCGATCAGCGGGTTGCCGCCGGTCGCGTCGCGCAGCGCCTGCTTCAGCTCCTCGGTCGCGCCGTTGGTGCCCTTGACCAGGACCTTCTCCAGGCCGGTGGCGGGCGCCAGGTGCGGGGCGACCACGGCCTCCGGGACGATGACCGAGGCCAGCGCGGTGTTGGCCTCCAGGATGCCGCCGACGGTCAGCGAGCCCTTGGCGCCGTCCGGGTAGGTGACGGCGAGGGTGTCGCCGACCTTGTAGCCGGCGCGCTCGGCGCGGCCCGAACTGACCAGCAGCCTGCCCTGCTTGAGGGCGTCCGGGGAGCCCTCCTTGACCTTGACGGTGGCCACCTGGTCGATGGTCGCGGCGTCCACCGCGGTCATCCACTCGCTGTCCTCGCCGTTCTGCCCGGTTTTGACGGTGACGCTGCGCTCGGCGCTGATCACGCTGACGCCGGGCGCCTTGGCGATCTGGGCGGCGACCTCGGGGGAGAGCTTCGAGAAGTTCTGCATGGCGACGGTGTAGTCGGCCTTGAGGTCGGTCTCGGCGGCCTTGTCCACGGCCTGGTTCACCGAGGCGCCGATCACCGTCAGCGAGGTGATCAGGGTGACGCCGATGGTCAGCGCCGAGGCGGTCGCGGCGGTGCGGCGCGGGTTGCGGACCGCGTTTTCCTGGGCCAGCTTGCCTGGGGCGCCGTACACGGCACGCAGCAGCGGGGCGAACAGCGCGATCAGCGGCCGGGACAGCAGCGGGGTCAGCACGAACACGCCGATCAGCAGCGTGCCGGCGCCGAGGCCGACCAGCTTGACCTCCTTGCCGGCCACACCGCCGGCCAGCGCGGCGAGGCCGGCCAGGGAGAACAGCAGGCCGATGGTGTTGCGGATCCGCAGGCCCTTCTGGGTCGCGGGCTGCTCGGCCGAGCTCATCGCCGCCACCGGGGCGATCCGGGAGGCCCGGCGGGCGGGCAGCCAGGCGGCCAGCACCGTCACCAGCACGCCGACCGCGAGCGCGGCGACCACCGTGGTCGGGGCGATGATCAGCGGGCCGTCCGGCAGGTTCGCGTCCATCGGGCCGTTGAGCAGCGACTTGAGTCCGGCGGCGATGCCGATGCCCGCCAGCAGACCGGTCACCGCGGCGGTCAGGCCGACCAGCACGGCCTCGATCAGCACCGAGCGGGTGATCTGGCGGCGGGTGGCGCCGACGGCGCGCAGCAGCGCCAGCTCCTTGGTGCGCTGGGCGACCAGCATGGTGAAGGTGTTGGCGATGATGAAGATCCCGACGAACAGCGCGATGCCCGCGAAGCCCATCAGGACGGTGGTCAGGACGGTGGTGCCCTTCCGGATCATCTCGTCCTGCTCGGCGGCGAGTTCACGGCCGGTCTTCGCCTCGATGGAGTCGCCCTGCGGGACGGCCTGCTTGACGGCGGTGAGCAGCGCGGCGTCGTCGGTGCCCGGCTTGGACCTGACGTCCAGCTCGGCGTAGCGGCCCGGGGTCAGGTAGAGCTGCTGGGCGGTGGCGGTGTCGAAGGCGGCGAGCGAGCCGCCGGCCACCACGCGCGGGTCGTTGGTGGTCAGGGTGCCGGTGAGCTTGAGCTTCATCACCGGGCCGTTGACCGCGACCCGGACGGTGTCGCCGACCTTGTAGCCGCCCTTGTCGGCGGTCTTGCGGTCCAGCGCGATCTCGGTGGCGTCCTTCGGGCCGCGGCCCTCGACCAGCGGGTAGCGCGGGTCGGTGCCGTCGGCGCCCGGCACGTAGTTGGTGCCGGTGGTGGAGAAGCCGTTGCCGATCAGCGCGCCCTTGGTGTCGGCGATGCCGGCGAAGCCGCTGACCACGCCGCGGACCTCGGCGACGCCGGGCACCGCGGCGACCTTGGTGCGGGTCTCCTCGGTGAGGGTCGGGCCGGCGATCCGGCCGCCGTCGTCGTCGCTGAGGTTGCGGGCCTCGCGGTCGGCGACCGTGACGGCGACGTCGGTGTAGCTCTTGGAGTTCTGGGTCCTCAGCGCGTTGCCGAAGGTGTCGGAGAAGACCAGCGTGCCGGACACGAAGGCGGTGCCGAGCATGACGGCCAGTACCGTCATCAGCAGCCGGCCCTTGTGGGCGAGCACATTGCGCAGTGCGGTGCGGAACATGAGGGAGTGTCAGTCCTGGGGGTACTCGGGGGACGGGTGGCTTCGGGCCTCGGTGGGCCGGATCAGCTGGTGCGGCCCTTGGCGTCGAAGCGGCGCATGCGGTCCAGGACGGTGTCGGCGGTGGGCTGGTGGAGTTCGTCGACGATGCGGCCGTCGGCGAGGAAGACGACGCGGTCGGCGTAGGAGGCGGCGACGGGGTCGTGGGTGACCATGACGACGGTCTGGCCGAGCTCGCGCACGGAGTTGCGCAGGAAGGAGAGGATCTCGGCGCCGGAGCGGGAGTCGAGGTTGCCGGTGGGCTCGTCGGCGAAGATGATGTCGGGCTTGCCGGCCAGGGCGCGGGCGCAGGCGACGCGCTGCTGCTGGCCGCCGGAGAGCTGGGAGGGGCGGTGGCTGAGGCGGCCGGAGAGGCCGACGGTGTCGACGACGCGGTCGAGCCAGGGCTTGTCGACCTTGCGGCCGGCGATGTCCATGGGGAGGGTGATGTTCTCCAGGGCCGTCAGCGTGGGGAGCAGGTTGAAGGCCTGGAAGATGAAGCCGATGTGGTCCCGGCGCAGCTGGGTGAGCTGCTTGTCCTTGAGGCCGACGAGCTCGGTGTCGCCGATGGTGGAGGAGCCGGAGGTAACGGTGTCGAGGCCGGCCATGCAGTGCATGAGGGTGGACTTGCCGGAGCCGGAGGGGCCCATGATGGCGGTGAACTCGCCCTGGGGGAACACGACGCTGACGTTGTCGAGGGCGACGACGCGGGTCTCCCCCTCCCCGTAGACCTTGTTCAGGCTGGTGGCTCGGGCGGCCGCGCGGCCGGTGTGGACGGCGGTTGCGGGGAACGTCACGTGGACTCCTCGGGCTGATTAACGGAATGTTTAACTCCGTAACATCATCCCAAGCTGTTCGAATGCGATTCGTATGCCACGCGGAGGGTCGGCCCCCGCCGACCCGGCGGGACGGCGGGGGGCCTTCTCCTCCTCAGGTATGACGCCGGACCCTGAGGACCAAGGGCCCCGGCAGGTTCCGGACGGTTCCGGAAGGGGCCGGGGCCCGGCCGACTACTCGACCGCCACGCCGAAGGCCGCCGCCAGCCCGGCCAGGCCGTTCGTCACCGCCCGCCCGGACGGGCTGAACTCCCAGCCGCCGGCGGCCCGGCGGAACGCCCCGAGCAGCATCGCGCTGTCCGGCACCCCGCCGGTCGGGCCCGCCCAGGCGTCCGGTCCGCCGGC
>NZ_LFVW01000448.1:0-9680 GCF_001182915.1 Kitasatospora sp. MY 5-36 | reverse complement strand
CGCCGCCGGGGCGCAGGGCCGGCCCGCGTGGTGCCCGGCCGTCCCCGGCCACCGGGTCGACTGCACGACCATGCGCCGGCCCCTGGTGACGGGCGAGCCGCGCCTGGGCGGCGTCGACGTGAGCTACGCGGTGGTGCGCCACAGCCGCCCCGGTCCGGCCCTGGGCACCGTCGCCCTCAACCCCGGCGGCCCCGGCGAGACCCTGATCGACCGCGCCGAGCAGGTGGCCGGTGCGCTGCGGGGGGTGCTGGACGACTACGACGTGCTCCTGCTGGACCCGCGCGGCACCGGCCGCTCCGGCCGGCTGCCCTGCGACGTCACCGAGGCCGAGTACCGCTGGGCCCCGCGGGCCGAACAGCGCGAGCTCGTCGCCGAGTGCGCCGAGGAACTCGGCCCGCGCGCCCGCGGCTACACCAGCGCCGCCACCGCCGACGACATCGACGCCGCCCGCGAGCGCCTGGGCGCCCCCAGGCTGGTGCTGTACGGCATGTCCTACGGCACCTACCTGATGCCGGTCTACGCCGACCGCCATCCCGAGCGGGTCGAGAAGATGGTGCTGTCCGGCGCCTACCCGGTCGCCTTCGACTCCCTGGCCCGGCCCGGTGCCCAGCAGGTCTCCCTGACGCTGCGCCGGATCTGCGAGCGCAGCGGCGCCTGCGACCCGGACACCGCGGTGCACGACCTCGCCGCCGTCGCCGAGCGGCTGCGCGCCCGCCCGCTGAAGGTGACCGCCGAGGCCGGCGGCGAGCGGCGCACCGTGCTGTTCACCGAGGACAAGCTCGCCGACCTGATGTACGAGCCGGCCACCCGCGGCATCGGCCTGCACCCCGGGGAGTCCGGGCTGCTCGGCGCCCTGCCCGCCGCCCTGCACGCCTTCGCCGCGGGCGACGAGGGGCCGCTGTCCGCCCTGGTGCGCGGCGAGATGGAGGGCACCGGCACCGAGGACCAGGCCTCCTTCCTGGCCGTCACCTGCAACGACTACGTCCGCGCCTGGGACCCGGAGGCCCCGGTGTCGGAGCGCCGCCGCCAGTACCGCGCCGCCCTGGCCGCCGCCGACCCGGCCGACTTCGGGGCCTTCAGCCCCGAGGGCTGGGCCGCGGGCCAGACCGACGGCGGGGACAACTGCCTGAACTGGCCGCGCCGGGGTACCGCCCGCCCGCAGCCGACCGACCTGGGGAACCTGCCCGACGTGCCCGTCCTGGTGCTCTCCGGGGACCTCGACACCAACACCCCCGAGGTCAACTCCCGCCTGTCGGCGGCCCAGTTCCGCCACAGCGCGTTCGTCTCGGTACCCAACAGCGGACACCTCCCGGAGATGGAGTCCACCGGCTGCGCCCTGGAGATCTCCAGCGGCTTCATCCGCACCGGCGAGGTCGGCGACACCTCCTGCCTGGTGCGGATCCCGCCGGTCGCGGTCGTCCCGGTCCCCCGCTGACGCGTCGTCGGCAGCCCCCGACCGGCCTGACCACGCCCGCCACCAGCGAGGATGACACCATGACAGATCCCACCGCCGACGCCCGGCGCACCGTCCTGGTCGTCGAGGACGACCCCGGTGTCCGCGCCACCCTCGACCACCTGCTGCGCTTCGAGGGCTACCGGGTGCTCACCACCGCCGACGGCCAGGAGGCGCTGGAGCTCCTGGAGCACCGGCGCCCCGACCTCGCGGTGGTGGACGTGGTCATGCCCCGCCTCGACGGCCTCGCGCTGTGCCGGATGCTGCGCCGGCGCGGCGACCGCCTGCCCGTCCTCGTCCTCACCGCCCGCCACCAGCTCGGCGACCGGGTCGCCGGGCTGGACGCGGGCGCCGACGACTACCTCGCCAAGCCCTTCGCCACCGAGGAGCTGCTGGCCCGCATCCGCGCCCTGCTGCGCCGCACCGAGCCGCTCGACGCCGGGGACGGCGAGGCCACCGGGCTCGTCCTCGCCGACCTCGCCCTGGACCCGGCCGCCCGGCTGGCCCACCGCGGCGGGCGCCGGCTCGACCTGACCAAGACCGAGTTCGACCTGCTGGAGCTGCTGCTGCGCAACCAGGGCACCGTCCTGACCCGCCACCGGATCTACGAGCGCATCTGGGGCTACGACTTCGACACCGACTCGCGCTCGCTCGACGTGTACGTCGGCTACCTGCGCCGCAAGACCGAGGAGCACGGCGCGCCCCGGCTGATCCACACCGTGCGCAACGTCGGCTACACCGCCCGGACCGCCTGATGCTGCGCACCCGCATCGGCCTGGTGGTCCTCGCCTCCGTCCTGCTGGCGATCGCCGTGCCCGTCACCGCCGCCTACCGCGGCGTCAGCACCCTGGTCTCCGACCAGCTCGACCGGAGCCTGCGGGACCGGGCCGAGACCGTGCTCGCCGCCCTGGACCTCGGCCGGCTGCCGCCCGCCCGGCCCGACACCGTCGAACAGCTGCTGCCCGCCGACGGCACCGCCCGGCCGCTGGCCCCGGGCGGCGGGCCGGCGCTGCCGGTCTCCGAGCGGGCCCTGGAGGTGGCCCGCACCGGGCAGGGCTCCCACCAGGAGGACGCCACCGTCGACGGCACCCCCTACGGCGTCCTCACCCAGGCCCGCCCCGACGGGCAGGGCGCGGTGATGGTCGGCCAGACCTACGCCGGGGTCACCGAGGTCGACGACGCGTTCCTGCGGCGGATCACCGTCACCAGCGTGGCGGCCGCCGCCGCCTGCGCCCTGCTCAGCTGGCTCGTCCTCGGCCGCATCCTGCGCCCGGTGCGGCGCCTGGCCCGCGCCGCCGAGCACATCACCACCACCCGTGACCTGGCCACCCCGCTGCCCGCCGCCGGGCGCGACGAGGTCGGCGGCCTCACCCGGGCCTTCGAGTCGATGGTCGGCGCGCTGCGCCGCTCCCGCGAGCAGCAGCAGCGCCTGGTCCAGGACGCCAGCCACGAGCTGCGCACCCCGCTGACCTCGGTGCGCGGGTGCGCCGAGCTCCTCCAGCGCGCCCGCGGCCGGCTCGCTCCCGAGGACGAGGAGCAGATCCTCGCGACCCTGGTCACCGAGACCGTCGCGCTCGACGAACTCGTGCGTGAGCTGGTCGAGTTGGCCACCGACCAGCAGAGCGCGGAGGAGCCGGAGCCGCTCGACCTGCCGGCCGCCGCCGAGGACAGCGCGCGGCGCTTCCGCCGCCGTACCGGCCGGGAGATCGCCGTCATCACCGAGGGGCCCGTCCCGGTGCTGGCCCGTCCGCGGGCGCTGCAGCGCTGCGTGGACAACCTGGTGGGCAACGCCGTCAAGTTCAGTCCGGACGGCACCCTGGTCCAGGTCCGCGTCACCGGCACCCGGCTTGCCGTGCGCGACCGCGGGCCCGGGATCGCCGCCGGCGACCGGCAGGCCGTCTTCGGGCGCTTCTACCGTGCCGCCGGCACCCAGTCGACCCCGGGTTCGGGGCTGGGCCTGGCCATCGTCCACGACCTGGTCGTCGCGGACGGCGGCACCGTCTTCGCCGCCGCCGCTCCCGGCGGCGGTGCCGAGGTCGGCTTCCGGCTGCCGCCGGCGCCGGGCGGCTGACGGACCGTCGGACGGCGCCCCGGCGGACCGTCCGGTGGCCGGGTCCGGCCGGGAGGCCGCGGTGTTCCGGCCCGTGGGGCGTACCGGACCGTCCGGAGGGACTCGGACCCCCGCGCGGGACGGGCCCGTCAGGCCGGGAGGAGGTGGGCGGCCACCAGGGTGGCGAAGTCCTCGGGGGTGAGGATGCGGATGCCGAGCTCCTCGGCCTTGGCGCGCTTGGAGCCGGCCTTCTCGCCCGCGACCAGGAGGGTGGTGCGCTTGGAGACCGAGGAGGAGGCCTTGCCGCCGGCGCGTTCGACCAGTTCGTTCATCTGGTTGCGGGAGAGGTCGGCGAGGGCGCCGGTCATGCTGCCGGTGACGACGACGGCCTCGCCGGCGAGCGGGCCCCGGTCGTCGGCAAGGCCGTCGACGGTGTCGCCTTCCCCCGCCGTCGGCGCGGCGGCGGGAGCGGTGGGGGCGGTGACGGCGGTGCCCACGCCGAGGGCGGCGAGGCGGTCCAGCAGCGGGGCGAGTTCGGCGAGTTCGGCGGCGACGACGCGGGCCTTCTCGGTGCCGATGCCGTCGACGCCGGCCAGGGTCTCGGCGTCGGCGGCCCGGATCGCCGTCATGGAGCCGAAGTGCGCGGCGATCCGGCGGGACATGGTCCGTCCGGTGCCGCGGATGCCGAGGGCGCAGAAGACCCGGTTGAGCGGCCGGGTACGGGCGGTGGCGATCGCGGCGAGCAGGTTGTCGGCGCTGGTCTCCCCCATCCGGTCCAGGGTGAGCAGCTGCTCGCGGGTGAGGGTGAACAGGTCGGCGAGGTCGGTGACCAGGCCGGTTTCGACGAGCTGGACGGCGCGGGTGCCGCCGAGGCCCTCGATGTCGAGCTGGTCGCGGCCGGCCGCGTAGAGGACGGAGGCGACGGCCTGGCAGTCGCGGCCGCGGACGCAGCGCCAGCGCTGCTCGGTGGTGTCGATGGCGTCGCCGCAGCGCGGGCAGGTCTCGGGGAAGGCGATCGGCTGCTCGGCGCCGGTGCGGGCGTCGAGCACCGGGGCCTCGACCCGGGGGATCACGTCGCCGGCGCGGTAGACGAAGACCTGGTCGCCGATCATCAGGCCGCGCCGTTCGATGTCGGCGGGGTTGTGGAGGGTGGCGAAGGTGACGGTGACGCCGTCGATGACGACGGGTTCGAGGACGGCGCGCGGGGCGATGACGCCGGTGCGCCCGACGTTCCACTCCACCGCGAGCAGCCGGGTGACCTGGTGCTGCGCGGCCAGTTTGCGGGCCACGGCCCAGCGCGGTGCGCGCGAGCCGGAGCCGGCCTCGGCGCGGTCGGCGGCCAGGTCGGCCTTGACGACCACGCCGTCGATCCCGAAGGGCAGTTCGGCGCGCAGTGCGGCGATCTCCTCGACGCGCTGCTGGACCTCGGCGGTGTCGGCGCAGCGCCGGGGGCTGGCGGCGGTGGTGGCGGCGGTGTGGGCGCCGAGGGCGGCGAGGTGGTCCAGCAGGGCGCTGTGGGCGAGGCCGTCGGGGCCGATGGCGTCGTAGGCGAAGAAGGTGAGTTCGATCCGGTAGGGGCGGTCCTTGGCCCGCAGGGTGCCGGCGGCGCCGTTGCGCGGATTGGCGAAGGGGGTGGCGCCGTGGTCGGCGCGTATCCGGTTGGCGTGGTCGAACTGGTCCCGGGTGAGGAGGACTTCGCCGCGCAGTTCGATGTCGGCGGGTTCGGTGAGTTCGGTGGGCAGGCCGAGGACGGCGTCGGCGGCGTGGGTGATGTCCTCGCCGGCGAGGCCGTCGCCGCGGGTGACGACCTGCTGGAGGCGGCCGGCGCGGTAGCGCGCGGCGATGGCGAGGCCGTCGAGCTTGGGCTCCACGCACCAGGCGGTGACGGGGCGGCCCAGGCGCCGTTCGAGGCCGGCGGCCCAGGCGTCGAGTTCCTCGGCGGAGAACACGTTGTCCAGGGAGAGCATCGGGGCGCTGTGCGGGACGTCGCCGTTCGCGGCGCCGCCGGCCACCTTGCCGGTCGGCGAGTCGGGCAGCGTCTCGCCGGGGTGGGCGCTCTCGTAGGCGGCGATGGCCCGCAGCAGGGTGTCGTACTCGTCGTCGCCGAGGGGGGTGGAGCCGTCGGTGTAGTACGCGGCGGCGGCCCGGACGGCGGTGGCGACGGCGTCGGCGTACGCGGACGGGGAGGACAGCGGTGCTGCGGTGGCGGTCATGCGGGAATCATGGCGGCCGGCACTGACAGGGCCCCGGGGCGCGCGCCGGCGGAGCCCTGGAGGTGTCAGACCAGCCGGGCGGTGGTGGGGGTGTCGGTGCCGTGGCGGCGGGCGTCGCGGCGGGCGTGGCCGGGGGTGGGGCCGGTGCCGAGGACGCGGCCGTCGGCGAGGGCGAGCCAGGTGCCCGGGGGCGTGCCGTCGGGGACGGGGGCGGCGAGGGCGGCGGCGGGCTCGTGGCCGACGGAGGACGGCAGCGGGAGAGGGAGCTGGTGGCCCTCGCGCCACTGGGCGGTGGTGCGCTCGCCGCCGGTGCGGCGCCGCCAGTACAGGTGCTGGGCGACGATCAGCGGGCCCAGGGCGGTGAGCAGCGGGAATCCGGTGGTGAGCCAGCCGGCGGCGAAGCAGGCGCTGACCGCGCTGGTGGTGAGCAGGCCGACGAGGGCGGCGACGGTGGCGGCGGTGCGGCCGTGGGCCTTGGCGGCGACGAGCGGGTAGAGGACGAGCAGCAGGAGGTCGCCGAGGCCGACGGCGACGGGGGCCGGGCCGCCGGTGAGGGCGAGCAGGGGGGCGAAGGGGCGGTCCTGGACCTGTTCGAAGAAGCGGGTGGTGGTGTCGGTGAGGGTGGTGGCGGCCAGGTCGTAGCCGGTGAGGACGGCGGCCAGGGCGGCGGTGTGGCCGGAGCGCAGGCCGCTCTGGGTCCAGAGGTTGGCGACGCCGACGACGGCGGTGGCGATCATCAGGTCGCTGCCGGCGCGGGCGGCGGCTGGGTGGCCGGTGAGGGCGGCGAGCGCGGTGGCGGCGGTGGCGGTGAGGGCGGCGGCCCAGGACCAGGGGGTGGCGCGCAGCGGGGTGGCGGCGAGCAGCGGGGCGAGGGTGAACTGGACGGCGAGGCAGGCGACGAGGCCGAAGACGGCGGAGACGGCGGCCGCGGGCAGGGCGGTGTAGAGCAGCGGGGCGAGGACGACTCCGGCGCACAGGACGGCGATGTCGCCGCCGGTGTAGACGCCGACCGGGGGGCGGGGCATCCGGACGCGGGCGAGGTACCAGGCGGCCAGGGCGGTCTCGGCGGCGACGGCGGCGCTGAGGGCGGCCAGGGCGGCGGGGTCGACGGTCATTCAGCGCCTTCCGGGGACACGGTCGGGGGCGGCGGGGGTGCCGGGGGCGGCGGGGACGTCGAAGGTGTCGAGGGTGTCGAAGGTGTGCTCGCGCAGGTCGGCGCGCAGGGGTGCGGTCGGCGGCATGGCGGCGCGGTCCTCGTACAGCAGGATGTCGGCCAGGCGCAGGCCGGCGGCGCGGGCGCGGTCCTCCAGGCGGCCGTGCAGGGCGGTGGCGGGCAGGCGGTCGACCAGCAGGTGCAGGCGGGCCGGTCCGTCGGGGCCGTCGGGGCCTTCGGTGAGGGCGTGGCGGGCGGGCAGCGGGACCTCGGGTTCGGCTTCGACCAGGTCGAGCACCTCGCGGGTGGTGACGGTGCGGCTGAGCGGGCCGTTCCAGCGGCCGAGGATCTCGGAGGTGGCGGGCAGGTGGGCGAGTTCGCAGGTGGGCGGCTCGGCGGGGAGGCGTACGAGGTCGCCGGTGGCGTAGCGCAGCAGCAGGGTGCACTCGCGGTAGGGCACGTAGGGGGTGTGCACGACGGTGCCGGTGCCGCCGGGGGCGGTGGGTTCCCAGGTGAGCGGGTCGAGGACTTCGAGGTGTCCGAACTCGGTGGTGTGGTGGAGGTGGCCCCGGGTGCAGGGGGTGGCGCCGGAGGGCAGGATCTCGGTCATCAGGTAGGCGGAGGTGGCGGTGGCGCCGAACACGGCCTCGGCGCGGCGGCGCAGCGGTGCGGAGAGCACCTCGCCGCCGACGCTGATCGACTCCAGGCCGAAGTCGGCTTCGCGCCACTTGTGCTGTTCGGCCTCCTGGACGAGGGCGGCCAGGTAGGAGGCGGAGGTGGTGAGGTGGGTGACCTGGGGGTCCTTGCCGGGCAGGCCGAGCGGGGCGGCGAGGCGGTCGAGGGCCACGGCGGGGGCCACGGTGCCGAGTTGGACGAAGCCGGCGCCGGCGCGGGTGGCCGACTCCTCGGCGTTGACCAGGGACAGGGTGGCGCGGGAGCAGCCGGCGTAGGCGACGGTGTGGCGGGGGCGCAGGCCGAGGCCGAGCACGGCGGAGATGGTGCTGAAGGCGATGGCGCACTCGAGTTCGGCGCGGGAGAACCACACGGCGGTGGGGGTGCCGCTGGTGCCGGTGGTGAGCGCCTGCAGGGCGGGGCGGGCGGCGTCGGAGACGAAGGCGGCGGGCAGGGCGCGCAGTGCCTGTTTGGGGGTGACAGGGACGCGTGACCAGTCCTCGGGCTCCAACCGGTCGGGGTCGAGGCCGAGTTCGGCGAAGGTGCGGCGGTAGTAGGCGGTGTGCCGGGCCGCGCTGCGGGCGGTGGCGCGCAGGCTGCGGCGGGCCACCTCGCGCCGAACCTGCGGGTCGACGTGTCCGGCGCGGCCGGGCAGCAGGGCGGAGTCCTCGCCGGGCTCGCCGAACTCGGCGATGGTGGCGACCAGGTCCCGGGCGAGGCGCTCCAGGTCGCGGGGTCGGATCCGACGGTTCGTCAGGATTGCTGCGCCGTAGCGCAGTTGGCTCAGCGCGGTCGCGAACAAGCGGACTCCCAGGCCAGGGTCGGACGGTGGGCCACCCGGCCCCGGCCGGGGTCGGTCGGATCAGACCATGTGCAGGAACATCGCGGCGGTGAGGGTGCTGAAGGCGTACTTGAGGTAGTGCTTGACCATGATCGGTTCTCCCTCGTACGGGCGGCCGGCCGCCCTGGCCGGGCGCAGCGGCGGATGTCCGGGGCCGGGTTCCGGCCTACGGGCAACGGCAGTATAGGGACGGTCCGGCGGTGTGCAACAGGCTATGTGCACGGCCAACCTTCCATTTGTGCAGGGGAGTTCGGTGTTGTGGGTGTGCGGTGGGGGTGTTCTGGGCACGATCTGACGAATCCATGCCGGGTGCCGGCCGTGTGGCGGTCCGACACCCCCTCCCCCGAGGAGTCCCCTTGACGAACACGTTCCTGCGGCGGCTGTCCTTACCCGCCGCGCTCGCCGTCCTGACGGTCGCGGCGTCGGCCTTCTCCACCGGTACGGCCCACGCGGCCGAGCCGGGCGGGCCGTGCGACCCCCGCGTCTCCCGGACCGGGCTGTACGAGGTCTCGACCGCCGTCGTCGAACCGGTGCTCACCCACTGGAAGGGCATCACCATCGCCCCGGGCACCACCGGCTCCGTCGAGACCACCGTGACCGAGGTCCAGAACGTCAGCACGACCTTCAACGCCTCGACCGAGATCAACGCGGAGGCGGGGGCGTTCTTCGCGAAGGTCTCCATCAAGGTCGGCTTCTCCGTCCAGACCAGCAAGTCCACCACCAGCACCTGGTCCCAGAAGGTCACGCTGAACTTCTCCCGCCCCGGCGACTACGCGGTGTTCAAGGGCACCAACCGCGTCCAGGGCAAGGCCGACGAGTACGTCTGCCTCCCCCGCGGCGGCTGGGGCAACAACGACCCCGGTGACGGGTACTGGGCCTACGCCTTCGGCTCCCACCCCACCTACAGCACCTTCGACGCCGAGATCGAGGGCACCGTCTCCTGCGACACCCCGGTCAACCCCGGCACCGTCCAGGAGCTGGCCCGCAACAAGCTCGTCTGCCACTGAGCCCCACCCCCGCCCGGGGCCGGTCCGTGCCCAGGACCGGCCCCGGGCGGGTCAGCGCCGGGGTACGGCGGTGTGCGGGATGGCGAGGTCGGCCATGCGGTGCAGGACGGCGGCGGGGATCGCGGGGTTCCGGGCGGCGGCGTCGGCAAGGCACGGGTCGAGCAGCAGCACCACCAGCTCCTCCGGGGGCAGGGCCGGGTTGACGCGGGCGAAGTGCCGCACGCCGCTGTCGGGGTCGGCCGCGAGCGCGGAGGCGGTGGCGGGGGCGAGCCGACGGTCGGCGGCGGCGGC
>NZ_LFVW01000447.1:0-9762 GCF_001182915.1 Kitasatospora sp. MY 5-36 | reverse complement strand
CGCCCGTCCGCCCGGTGGTGCGGGTCGGCGGCGTCGGCGAGCAGCACGGTGGGGTCGGGCGAGAAGCCGGGGCCGTGGCTGCGCCCGGCGACGACGGGGTGGGCGGCCCGGGCGGCCTTGGCCCGGTACTGGGCGGCGTCGGCGAGCCGGAACAGCCGGTCGGGGGTGGTGACGGGCCCGATCGAGTCCCCGGTGGAGGCGACCCCGCAGGCCACGCCCTCGCCCTCGGAGAGCGCGAGCGCCCGGGCGCACAGCTCCTCGGCGACGGAGACCACCTCGTCGGCCTTCTGCCCCTCCACGAGCAGGCAGAACTCGTCGCCGCCGAGCCGGGCGGCGAGGCTGCCGGGGAGCTTGGCGGCGGCCAGCGAGAGCTGGTGGGCGAACCGCTCCAGCAGCCGGTCGCCCATCTCGTGGCCGAGCTGGTCGTTGACCCGCTTCAGCCCGTTGACGTCGCAGACCACCAGGGAGACCACGGTGTTGTCCCGGTTGTGCGCCTCCAGCGCGCTCTCCAGCCGGGCGTCGACGGCGCGCCGGTTGGCCAGGCCGGTGAGCGGGTCGGAGAAGGCGAGCCTGCGCAGGTCGGCGAGGCGCTCGGTCTGCGCCAGCCCGGCGGAGACCTGGGCGGCGAGCAGGGTCGCGTAGTCGGCGTCGGCCTCGGTGAACTCGGGCATCCCGGCCGACCGGGCGAGGTACAGCTCGCCCCAGGCCTGGCCGTGCAGCACGACCGGCGCGACCACGCAGCAGGCCCGCCCGCGCCGGCGCAGCGCCGCGGCGCGCTCCTGGCAGTACGCGCCGGCCGTCGGGTGGGCGTGCCCGGCGTGCTGCACGCTGTTCTCGGCGCTCTGCAGCCAGGCGCGCGGCAGCCGCCCGGTGGTCCAGCGCTCCTCCAGGTACGTGACGATCTCGGGGAAGTCGGCGACCGGGTACGACTCGTCCTCGGGCAGCGCCTCCTCGCCCGGGGCGAGGTCGCCGTGGTTGACCAGCACCCGCAGCCGGCCGGACTCGCGGTCCCAGACGGAGACGGCGGCCATGGTGGCGCCGAGCGCCTCGGTGGCCCGGGCGGCGGCGGCCCGGACGGCCTCCAGCGGGGTGAGCGCGGCGGCCATGTCCTGGGCCAGCTCGACCACGGACTGCAGCCTCAGGTCGGGCAGCGGGTCGGAGTGCCGCGAGCCGCCGCAGTCGCAGTCGCGGTCCGTCATGATCGCCTCGCTGCTCACCGGCTCGCCTCGCTCCCTGTGCTCGGTCCTGCCGGACCCCCGTCGGCCGGCCGCACCCGACCGGCCGCTTGCACCAAGACTAGGGCGGTTTCGTTCGCTTATGCCCCGTTTGCCCGGGCGGACCCGCAGCAGAACGTACGGGTTTCAACCGTTCAGCACCCGCAACCGCCCGTCCGCCGTGGGGAAGCGTGCCCACGAACGCCGTCACCGCATGCGTCTGCCCGCGGACGGCCGAAGCGCGCGTCCCCGTACGTCCACCGGATGCGTCTTCCCCGCGCGGGCCCGCCGTACGCGCGCCACCCGCGTACGGCCGCCACCCGCCTACGGCCACCGCGCGCGGGCGCTACTCGGCCTTCAGCCGCCGGGTGAGCAGCCACGGCTCGACCAGGCCGAGCCCCCGCACCGGCCGCCGCCACATCGGCTGCAGGTGGAACCGCGCCCCGGCGTCCGGTCCCGGGATCGGCAGCCCGGAGGCGGGCATCCCGGCCGCGGCCGACAGCGCCTCGGCCAGGCCGGGCCCCTCCGCGTCGGCCGGGGCGACGCTGCCGTTCTGCTCCAGCGCGGCGGCGAACTCGCCGTCGATCAGCACCGCGTCCTTGGGCGCGATCGAGGTGAGCCGGCTCGCCAGGTTGACGGTGGTGCCGAAGACGTCGCCCATCCGCGAGGTGACCGTGCCGAAGGCCATGCCGACCCGCAGCGGCGGGATGGTGTCGTCCCCGGCCAGCGCCTCGATCAGGCTCAGCGCGATCTCGGCGGCGGTCGCCGGGTCCTCGGAGACGTAGAGGATCTCGTCGCCGAGCGTCTTGATCACCCGGCCGCCCTGGCCGGCGATCAGGTCCGAGCAGGTGTTCTCGAAGGTCTCGACCAGCTCGCCGAGCTCCTCCTCCTCCAGCCGCCGGGACAGCCTGGTGAAGCCGACCAGGTCGGCGAAGCCGACGGCGAGCCGCCCGCTGGTGATCTCGTGGTCCTCGGCGGCCTGCACCACCCGGCCGGTGACGGCCGCCAGCTGGCGCCGCCAGACGTACACCAGGAACTGCTCCAGCTCCGGCAGCAGCAGCTCGACCAGCGGGTACGCGACGTCGGCGCGGGTCAGCCCGGGCTCGACGGCCTGGGTGAGGTTCTCCAGGAAGGTGTCCATCTGCCAGCCGGCCAGCCGGGCCGTGGTCTGGCCGGTGGAGCGGGCCACCTGGATCGCCATCGACTCGCTGAGCAGCCCGGACTCGACCAGGCCGGCCAGCCGCCGCAGCGCGATCACGTCGCCGTCGGTGAGCGCCCGGGACTGCCCGATGTCCGGGAAGCCCATGGCGCGCCAGAAGCGGGTGGCCAGCTCCATCGGGACGTCGGCGGCGCGCGCGGCCTGGTACGGGGTGTAGCGGCGCGGCGCGTCCAGGATCAGGCGCTCCAGTTCGAGCGCGACCGTGGGGTCGTTGCTGCCCGCCGTCGCGCCGCTGCTGCCGTCCTCTGCCACCGGTCCGTCCCCGTGCGATCGCCGCACTCGCCTCGTGTCCTACCTGTCCGGGCGCGCACTCCGCCACCCGGGCGGGCAGTGGCGCGCCTCACACCGCTGCCAGGTGGAATGTTCGCACGGAATCGTCGGATCCGGGGCATCAGCCCGGGTCAAGGAGAGGTGAAGAGTGCCGTTCAGCGGGGCTCGGGGCGTACGTGGACGACGTCGCCCGCGCCGACCGCCCGGCGTACGCCGTCGGGTGTGCGGACCACCAGCCGCCCGTCGCCGTCCACCGCGACGGCCTCGCCGACCAGCTCGCGGTCGCCCGGCAGGTGCACCTTCACCTGGCGGCCGAGCGTGGTGCAGCGGTCCACGTAGGCGCGCAGCAGGTCGCTGGCGTGCGGGTCGCCCGCGGCGGCCGTCCACTCCCGGTACAGCTCGGCGAGTTCGCGCAGCAGGGCGCGCAGCAGGGTGCCCCGGTCGGTGGTCGTGGCGCCGGCCAGCGCGAGCGAGGCGGCGGTGGGGACGGGCAGCTCCTCCGCGCGCAGCGAGACGTTGAGGCCCATGCCGACCACCACCGCGCCGCCGGCCAGCTCGGTGAGGACGCCGCCGAGCTTGCGCTCCGCGCCGTCGATCTCCGTCTGGAGGTCGTTGGGCCACTTCAGCCCGACCTCGACCCCGGCGACCCGGCCCAGCGTGCTGGCCGCGGCCACCCCGACCAGGATCGGCAGCCAGCCGTACCGCTCGACCGGCACCTCCTCGGGGCGCAGCAGCAGGGACAGGAACAGCCCGGAGCGGGGCGGGGCGGTCCACCGCCGGTCCACCGCCGGTCCAGCCGGCCGCGGGCGGCGCTCTGCGCCTCGGCCACCAGCACCGCGCCCTGCCCGGCGCCCGCCGCGGCCCGGGCGGCGAGGTCGCTGTTGGTGGAGCCGGTCTCGGCGACGACGTCCAGGGAGGTCCACAGGCCGCCCGGGACGAGCAGGTCGCGGCGCAGCGCCTCCTCGTCCAGCGGCGGACGGTCCAGGTCGGTCCAGGGCGACGGTCCGGCGTGGCCGAAGCCGCGCAGTCCGCTGCGGCGGGGGGTCTCGGGTGCGGTCATGGGAAAACCCTAGAGCGGGTCCGGGACGTAGGCCGCCCCATCGTCCCGCAGAACACCCGTCAACAGAACTGTGTCGATGGTCATGACGCCGGGACGTGCCGGACAGCCCTCCGCGCTGGCTACGCTACCCAGCGGTAGTTCGTAGCGCCGCCCTGCCCTCATGCGCGGGCCCACCACCCGGCCCCGCGCGCACTCGAAACAGGTCGCGGCCATGGATCAGGGAGAGCCACCGGATGACCGAGGCGCCGTACGACCCCCACACCACCGCCGGCAAGCTCGCCGACCTGCGGCGCAGGCTGGACGAGGCGGTGCACTCCGGCTCGTCCAAGGCCGTGGAGAAGCAGCACGCCAAGGGCAAGCTGACCGCCCGCGAACGGGTCGTGGAACTGCTGGACGAGGACTCCTTCGTGGAGTTCGACGAGTTCGCCCGGCACCGCTCGACCAACTTCGGCCAGGAGAGGAACCGGCCGTACGGCGACGGCGTGGTGACCGGCTACGGCACCGTGGACGGCCGCCAGGTCGCCGTGTTCGCCCAGGACTTCACCGTCTTCGGCGGCTCGCTCGGCGAGGTCTTCGGCGAGAAGATCGTCAAGGTGATGGACTTCGCGCTGAAGACCGGCTGCCCGGTCATCGGCATCAACGACTCCGGCGGCGCCCGGATCCAGGAGGGCGTGGTCTCGCTCGGCCTGTACGGCGAGATCTTCCGCCGCAACGTGCACGCCTCCGGCGTCATCCCGCAGATCTCGCTGATCATGGGCCCCTGCGCGGGCGGCGCGGTGTACTCCCCCGCGATCACCGACTTCGTGGTGATGGCCGACCGGACCTCGCACATGTTCATCACCGGCCCCGACGTGATCAAGACCGTCACCGGCGAGGACGTCGCGATGGAGGAGCTGGGCGGCGCGCGCACCCACAACACCAAGTCGGGCAACGCCCACTACCTGGCCGCGGACGAGAAGGAGGCGATCGAGTACGTCAAGAGCCTGCTCTCGTACCTGCCCTCCAACAACCTGAGCGACCCGCCGTCCTACCCCGAGCAGGCCGACCTCACCGTCACAGCGCAGGACCTCGAACTCGACACCATCGTGCCGGACTCGGCGAACCAGCCGTACGACATGCGCAAGGTGATCGAGCACATCGTCGACGACGGCGAGTTCCTGGAGACCCAGCCGCTGTTCGCGGGCAACATCATCACCGGCTTCGGCCGGGTCGAGGGCCAGTCCGTCGGCATCGTCGGCAGCCAGCCGATGGACCTGGCCGGCTGCCTGGACATCAACGCCAGCGAGAAGGCCGCCCGCTTCATCCGCACCTGCGACTCCTTCAACGTCCCGGTGCTGACCTTCGTGGACGTGCCCGGCTTCCTGCCCGGCACCGAGCAGGAGTGGGACGGCATCATCCGGCGCGGCGCCAAGCTGATCTACGCCTACGCCGAGGCCACCGTCCCGCTGATCACCGTGATCACCCGCAAGGCCTTCGGCGGCGCCTACGACGTCATGGGCTCCAAGCACCTGGGCGCCGACCTCAACCTGGCCTGGCCGACCGCGCAGATCGCCGTGATGGGCGCGCAGGGCGCGGTCAACATCCTGCACCGCCGGGAGATCGCCGAGGCCGAGGCGGCCGGCACCGCCGAGGAGAAGCGGGCCGAGCTGATCGCCTCGTACGAGGAAACCCTGCTGAACCCCTACCTGGCCGCCGAACGCGGCTACGTGGACGCGGTGATCGCGCCGAGCGAGACCCGCCGGCACATCGTCCGCGGCCTGCGGGCGCTGCGCGGCAAGCGCGAGGTGCTGCCGCCGAAGAAGCACGGCAACATCCCCCTGTAGGCCCCGTCCCTGTCGGGAGAGAACCAGCCATGTCGATCCACGTGCTGCACGGGCAGCCGACCCCCGAGGAGCTGGCCACCGTCCTGGCGGTGGTCCAGGCCCGGGCCGCCGCCGCACAGGCCGCCGCCGAGGCGGCCCGCAGGGCCGGCGCCGGCCCGGACTCCCCCTGGGGCGACCGCGCCCGCCGGCTCCGTCTCGCCGCCCGTCCGGGCCCGAACGCCTGGCGGACCTCGGGCTGGGCGCACTGAACTCCGCGGCGTGGAGGGGGAGAACGGCCCCGCCGCCCTCCCCCTCCGTGCCGTACCGGGCACCCGGCGCCCGCTTTGCCCGAAACCTGAGTACGGATACTCAGGCGCCCGCACCCCCGCGCGGCGCACTCTGGACGGGTGCTCTGGTCAGACCCCCGTGACGAGCCCTCGCCCGAGGCCCGTCGGATGCAGGAGCGGATGCAGCGGGCCGGCAAGGTGCTCGCCGCCCTCGTGCTGGTCGGCGCCGTGCTGATCATGATCTCCCGCTCCTTCACCTGAGCCGTTCACCCGAACGGCGGACACCGGCACCCCCTACGCTGGTGGACATGACCGACCAGCGCCCCCTCGTCCTCGCCTCCGCCTCCCCCGCCCGCCTCGGGCTGCTGCGCCAGGCGGGCCTCGACCCGCGCGTGGTGGTCAGCGGCGTCGACGAGGACGCGATCACCGCCGCCACCCCCGCCGAGCTCGCCCTCGTCCTGGCCGAGGCCAAGGCGAAGGCCGTCGCCGCCGAACTCGCCGACGGCGAGCTGGTGATCGGCTGCGACTCCGTCCTGGAACTGGACGGCCGGGCCCTCGGCAAGCCCGCCGACGCCACCGAGGCGCTGGCCCGCTGGCAGTCGATGCGCGGGCGTTCCGGCGTGCTGCGCACCGGCCACTGCGTGATCGACACCGCGACCGGCCGGCAGTTCTCGGCCACCGCCTCCACCACCGTCCGCTTCGGCACCCCGGACGACGCCGAGATCGCCGCGTACGTGGCCTCCGGCGAACCGCTGTACGTGGCCGGGGCGTTCACCCTGGACGGCCGCTCCGCGCCGTTCATCGACGGCATCGACGGCGACCCGGGCAACGTCATCGGCCTCTCCCTGCCGCTGCTGCGCCGGCTGCTCGCCGACCTCGACGTGCGCATCACGGATCTGTGGGCGAACTGACCTCCCGAACACCGCGGCGGTGCCCCTAAGCTGACCGGCGTTCGAACGGGGGGAGGGGACGCGGCAGATGACCGACAGCGTGCTCAACGTGGTGCTCGGCCTGGTGGCCAGCGCGATCAGCGCCGGCCTCGGCTGGCTCGCCCAGGCGCTGCGGCGGCGCCGCAGGGTCGAACGGGTGCGGGCGTTCTTCGGGCTGCCGGGCGGCAGCGAGTGCCTGATCGTGGTGCCGCGCAGCATCGGGACGGGCTCGCACGCCCACACCGTGACCCGGCGCGACGCGTACGCCCTGATGTGGCTGGCCGGGCTGGTCGAGGAGTGCGGGGCGCGGCCCGAGCTGGTGGCCCACGACGCCGCGCACCGCGGCCTGGGCGCCAAGACCGAGCTGTGCCTGGGCGGTCCGGTCAGCAACGAGCGGATGGCCGCCCACCTGGCCTGGGGCCTGCCGGGCGTGCTGATCACCTCGGGGCCGGGCCCGGGCAGCAACGTCCTCGTGGTGGGCGAGCGGGACTTCACCGCCGGCCCGGACGAGACGCACGTCCTGCTCGCCCGGATCGCCACCCCGGACGGCGGCCGCCCGGTGTTCCTGGTCTCCGGCCAGACCGGCACCGCCAACCAGGCCGGGGTGCGCTACCTGGTCGCCCACCACCGCGAACTCGCCCGGAGGCACGGGCAGGACGGCACCTTCGCGCTCGTCCTGCGGGTCGTCAACCCGGAGGCGTACGGGCCGGACATGGTCGAGGTGGCGGCCGACGTGACGGCCGAGGCGCTGCGGCGGCCCGCCGCCCGCTCCGGCGCCGCTTGAGCGGCCCGCGCGAGACTGTGGCCCATGCCACCCTCCCGCCGCGCCGCGGGCCGGTCACCCGCTGTGGCCCCCGCCGATCCGGGCGGACCGGCGCCGACCTGCGACGTCGTCCACGGGGCCGCCAGCGGGCCCGGAAAACCCATCACCGAGCGTGTGGGATAGTTCACAACCCGGGGCTACTCGCCGGTACTGCCCAGGAATCCATAAACTCAACGAGGTTCAAGAAGGGAGCCACAGTGCGCAAGGTGCTCATCGCCAACCGCGGGGAAATCGCTGTCCGCGTCGCCCGTGCCTGCTCGGACGCCGGTATCGCCAGCGTCGCCGTCTACGCCGAGCCGGACCGGGATGCGCTGCACGTCCGCGCGGCCGACGAGGCTTACGCGCTGGGCGGTGACACCCCCGCTACCAGCTACCTGGACATCGCCAAGGTCCTCAAGGCGGCCGCCGACTCCGGTGCGGACGCCGTCCACCCCGGCTACGGGTTCCTGTCGGAGAACGCCGACTTCGCCCAGGCCGTCCTCGACGCGGGTCTGATCTGGATCGGCCCGCCGCCGCAGGCCATCCGCGACCTCGGCGACAAGGTGACCGCCCGGCACGTCGCCCAGCGGGCCGGTGCCCCGCTGGTGGCCGGCACGCCGGACCCGGTCTCGGGCGCCGACGAGGTCGTCGTCTTCGCCCGGGAGCACGGCCTGCCGGTCGCCATCAAGGCGGCCTTCGGCGGCGGCGGACGCGGCCTCAAGGTCGCCCGCACGCTGGAGGAGATCCCCGAGCTGTACGAGTCCGCGGTGCGCGAGGCCGTCGCCGCCTTCGGCCGCGGCGAGTGCTTCGTCGAGCGCTACCTGGACAACCCGCGGCACGTGGAGACCCAGTGCCTGGCCGACAAGCACGGCAACGTGGTGGTCGTCTCCACCCGTGACTGCTCGCTCCAGCGCCGCCACCAGAAGCTGGTCGAGGAGGCGCCCGCGCCGTTCCTGACCGCCGAGCAGAACGCCGAGCTGTACCGGGCGTCCAAGGCCATCCTGAAGGAGGCCGGCTACGAGGGCGCCGGGACCTGCGAGTTCCTGGTCGCGCTGGACGGCACGATCTCCTTCCTGGAGGTCAACACCCGTCTCCAGGTGGAGCACCCGGTCACCGAGGAGGTCACCGGCCTCGACCTGGTCCGCGAGATGTTCCGGATCGCCGACGGCGAGGAGCTCGGCTACGGCGACCCCGAGGTCCGCGGCCACTCCTTCGAGTTCCGCATCAACGGCGAGGACCCGGGCCGGAACTTCCTGCCCGCGCCCGGCACCGTGACGCTGTTCGCCCCGCCGTCCGGCCCGGGCGTGCGCCTGGACTCGGGCGTGGAGACCGGCTCGGTCATCGGCCCGGCCTGGGACTCGCTGCTGGCCAAGCTGGTCGTCAGCGGCCGCGACCGCAAGCAGGCCCTGGAGCGGGCCCGCCGCGCGCTGGCCGAGTTCAAGGTGGAGGGCATGGCCACCGCCATCCCGTTCCACCGGGCGGTCGTCACCGACCCGGCGTTCGCGCCCGAGGTGCACGGCGGCGACGGGCCGTTCACGGTCTTCACCCGGTGGATCGAGACCGAGTTCGACAACACCATCCCGCCGTTCGCCGGCGCGGCCGGTGACGGCGAGGAGGCCGAGACCCGGGAGACCGTGGTGGTCGAGGTCGGCGGCAAGCGGATCGAGGTCTCGCTGCCGTCCTCGCTGGGCGTCACGGCGGCCCCGGCGGCCGGTGCCGCGGGCTCCGCCAAGGCCAAGCGCCGGGTGGGCGCCAAGAAGGCCGGCTCGGCCGTCAGCGGCGACACCCTGGCCTCGCCGATGCAGGGCACCATCGTCAAGGTCGCCGTGGAGGAGGGCCAGGTCGTCGCCGAGGGCGAGCTGATCGTGGTCCTGGAGGCGATGAAGATGGAGCAGCCGCTGAACGCCCACAAGGCGGGCACCGTCACCGGCCTCAAGGCCGAGGTCGGCGCGAGCGTCAGCAGCGGCGCCGCGCTCTGCGAGATCAAGGACTGACACCGTCCCTGACCCCGGACCGGTCCGTACGCCCCTCGGGGGGTGTGCGGACCGGTCCCGTTTCCGCGGACCGTAACCGTACGGGCTCAGCGCCCGCGCGGCAGGCCCAGTTCGGCCAGCCTGGCGGGCATGCCGCCCGGGGCGACGGGCCCGCCGTGCGCGCCGGGGCGGCGCTGGCCGGGCAG
>NZ_LFVW01000446.1:0-9777 GCF_001182915.1 Kitasatospora sp. MY 5-36 | reverse complement strand
CGGGCGATCGCGGTGCCGCTGGCGAGGCCCTCCAGGCAGCCGCGGGAGCCGCACGGGCAGGGCTCGCCGTCCAGGTCGACGGTGATGTGGCCGAGGTGGCCGGCGTTGCCGCTGGGGCCGGGGCGCACCGCGCCGTCGAGCACGAGTCCGGCGCCGACGCCGGTCGACACCACCAGGCAGAGCGCGTTGTCGGCGCCCCGGGCCGCGCCCTGCCAGTGCTCGGCGGCGGCCATCGCGACGCCGTCCCCGGCGAGGTGGACGGGCAGCGTGCGCTCTGCCACCGCCGGGTGCGCGGCGACCGCGGCGACCAGCGGGAAGCCGCGCCAGCCGGGGATGTTGACCGGGCTGACGGTGCCGTTCGCGAGGTCGACGGGGCCGGCGCTGCCGATCCCGACGGCCGTCACGGCGGCCCAGTCGGCCGTCCCGGCGAGCCGCTCCAGCACCTGGTGCACCACGGCGAGCACGGCCGCGCCGGGCTCGGTGGCGGGGGTGGGCAGCTGGAGCCGGTGCCGCAGCCGTCCGTCGGCGTCGACCAGCGCTCCGGCGATCTTGGTGCCGCCGATGTCGAGGGCGGCGAACAGCGGGGTGAACGGCACGGTGGGCTCCAGGAAGTAGGGGGCGGCGCCCCGGCCGGGGGGCCGGGGCGCCGAACAGCGTAGATCAGCCCCGGCGGGCGGCGCTGAGCCGCAGGGTGACCAGCTCGAACGGGCGCAGCGCGAGGCGCACCGCGCCGTCCTCGACCGCCACCTCGCCGCGGGTGCCGTCCCAGGGCCGCTCCAGCAGGTCGCAGGGGACGGCGCCGGCCAGCGGGTAGGAGGTGGTCAGCCGGCCCCGGGCGCGGCCGCCGCCGGCCTCGTAGACCCGGACGATCAGGTCCCCGCTGCGGTCGTCGGCGAGCTTGACGGCGCTCACCACCAGGGCGTCGTTGTCCAGCTCCACCAGCGGGGCGACCCGCTCGGCGCTGCCGGTGACCGTCCGCTCGGGCAGGCCGATCCGGTAGCCCTCGCGGACCGCGTCGCCGATCGCCGCGCCCGGCACCAGGGCGTGCCGGAAGCGGTGCAGGCCCTGGTCGGTCTTCGGGTCGGGGAAGCGCGGGGCGCGCAGCAGCGAGAAGCGGACCGTGGTGGTCGTCCCGCCGTCGTCGGGGCGCACGGTGCGGGTGACGTCGTGGCCGTAGGTGGAGGCGGTGACCAGGGCGACGCCCCAGCCGGGCTCGTCGAGGTGGACGAAGCGGTGGTTGCAGGCCTCGAACTTGGCCGCGTCCCAGCTGGTGTTGGTGTGGGTGGGCCGGTAGAGGTGGCCGAACTGGGTCTCGGCGGCGTAGCGCTCGGTGTGGACGTCCAGCGGGAACGCGGCCTTGAGGAACTTCTCGGTCTCGTGCCAGTCGACCTCGGTGTCGATGTCCACCCGCTGCTCGCCGGCCGGCAGGGTGAGGGTCTGGACGACGGTGGAGGAGCCGAAGGAGCGGGCGATCCGCACCGAGGCCCCGGCGGGGGACGACGCGGCGGTGAGCGAGTCCACGCCGGTCAGGTCGGTGACGGTGTTGCGGTAGAACTGGTCGACGTCCCAGGCGTCCCACATGTTGGGGAAGTCGGGGTGCAGCTGGAGCAGGTTGGCCCGGCTGCCGGGGGCGACGGTCTCCCGGCCGGTCGCGGTCTCGACCACCGAGGCGATCAGGCCGTCCGCGTCCACGACGACCTCCAGCAGGCCGTTGCGCAGCGTGAAGCCGCCCCCGGGGCGCTCGACCGCCTCGCAGGTGCCGTCCGGCAGGCCGACCGCGGCGGCCCCGCCGGCCGGCACCGTCGAGCGGCCGTGGGGCGCCGAGTTGAACACCAGCTCCCGCCCGCCGGCGGCCGCCCCGGCCAGCGCCTGCTGGGCCGCGCCGATCAGCGCCTCCAGCTCCCCGGCCAGCGCCGCGTACGTCGCCTCGGCCTCGCGGTGCACCCAGGCGATGGACGAGCCGGGCAGGATGTCGTGGAACTGGTGCAGCAGCACCGTCTTCCAGATCCGGTCCAGCTGCTCGTACGGGTACTCCGCGCCGGTGCGCAACGCGGCGGTGGCGCACCAGAGTTCGGCCTCGCGCAGCAGGTTCTCGCTGCGCCGGTTGCCCTGCTTGGTCTTCGCCTGGCTGGTCAGGGTGGCGCGGTGCAGCTCCAGGTAGAGCTCGCCGACCCAGACCGGCGGGTTCGGGTACTCGGCCTCGGCCTTGGCGAAGAACTCGGCGGGCTTCTCCCAGCGGACGGTGGCCGAGCCCTCCAGGTCCTTCATCCGGGCCGCCTTGGCGACCATCTCGCGGGTGGTACCGCCGCCGCCGTCGCCCCAGCCGGTCGGGGCGAGCGAGTGCCGGGCGACGCCCTTGTCCTTGAAGTTCTTCGCCGCGTGGGCGATCTCGCTGCCCTTCATCGAGCAGTTGTAGGTGTCCACGGGCGGGAAGTGGGTGAAGATCCTGGTCCCGTCGATGCCCTCCCAGAGGAAGGTGTGGTGCGGGAACTTGTTGATCTGGCTCCACGAGATCTTCTGCGTCAGCAGCCACTTGGAGCCCGCGTTGCGGATGATCTGGGGCAGGCCGCCGGTGAAGCCGAAGGTGTCCGGCAGCCAGGCCTCGTGGTTCTCCACCCCGAACTCGTCCAGGAAGAACCGCTTGCCGTGCACGAACTGCCGGGCCATCGCCTCCGAGCTCGGCATGTTGGTGTCGGACTCCACCCACATGCCGCCCGCCGGGACGAACCGGCCCTCGGCGACGGCCTTGCGGACCCTGGCGTACACCTCGGGGCGGTGCTCCTTGATCCAGGCGAACTGCTGGGCCTGGGACATGGTGTAGAGGAAGTCCGGCTCGTCCTCCAGCAGCGCCGTCATGTTGGCGGTGGTGCGGGCCACCTTGCGGACGGTCTCGCGCAGCGGCCACAGCCAGGCCGAGTCGATGTGCGCGTGGCCGATCGCGCTGATCCGGTGCGCGGACGGCACGGCGGGCGCGGCCAGCACACCGGCCAGCTCCGAACGGGCCGCCGCCGCCGTGCCGTTGACGTCCTGGAGGTCGACGGCGTCGAGCGCCCGCTCGACCGCGCGCAGGACGTCCCAGCGGCGGGCGCCCTCCACCGGCAGCTCGGCCATCAGCTCGCCGAGCACCTCCAGGTCCAGCACCAGCTGCCAGACCGTCTCGTCGAAGACCGCGAGGTCCATCCGGGCCAGCTTGTACTGCGGCTGGTCGCCGGCCGTCTCCTTGTCGCCCAACTCGGTGGGCAGGAAGGGGTGGTAGTCCAGGATGACCGGGTTGGAGGCGGCCTCGACGTGCAGCAGCACCTGCTCGCCGCCGGCCGCCGGGGCGGCGATCCGCACCCACTGGTTCTGCGGGTTGAGGCCCTTCACCGGGGAACCGTCCGGGCGGTAGACCAGGCCCTCGCACTGGAAGCCGGGCATGTTGGCGTCGAAGCCGAGGTCGATCAGCGCCTCGACGGTGCGCCCGGCCCACTCCCGCGGGACGGTGCCGGTCACGGTGATCCAGCTGGTGCCCCAGGGCGCTCCCCAGGCGTCGCCGACCGTGATCGGGGTGCGCGGGGCGGCCAGGCCCTCGGCGACCGGGACGGGCTCGCCGGGAGCCGTCCAGATGCCGACCTCCAGCGGGACGGACTCGGGGTAGACGGCCGGGCGGATGCGCTCGTCCAGGACGCGCTTGAGGCGGGACTCGACCAGGGTGCGGTCATCGTGCATGTCAGCGGGCTCCGTTGCGTGGCTGAGGGGAAACGGACTGGCTAGAGGGACGGTACGTCGGAGGGGTGGACCACCTCGGTGATGCCGCGCGCGGCGAGGTGCTCGCGGTCCTCGGCGCGCTCGGCGAGCACCGTGGTCGGGCGGGCGCCCTCCTCGGCGAGGCGCATGAACGCCTCGTACACCGGGCCGCCGGGGCCGCAGACCGAGCGCCGGGGCGAGAGGGCCTCGTCGCCGGTGGCGACCACCACGGCGGTGCTGCGCGGCTTCGGCGGCTGCCAGGAGCGGCGGGCCTCGGCGTGGCGGGCCTCGGCGGCGGCCTCGGCGAGCCGGGCGCCGGCCGGCTTGACCGTCCGGTCGGTGGTCAACAGGCCGAGGCTGTACTCCAGTTCGGGGAAGTCGGCGAGCGAGCGGTCCACGTCGTGCGAGCACCACCAGGTCACGCCCCACAGGTCCGGGCAGTCCAGCACGGCCTCCACGGTGGCGCCGGTGAAGCGCGCCGCGTCCTGCGGGGTGATGTGCGGGGCGGGCGCGCCGACCTCCTGCAGCCAGACCGGGCGGGTCGGGTCGTCCGCCCAGGCCTTGGACAGCTCGACCAGGTAGGCGGCGTGCTGCGCGGTGGCGGTGGAGTGGGCGCCGTAGCGCTGGGCGGTGCCGTTGAACACCCAGGAGTGCACGGCGGTCGCGGCGCCGATTCGGGCCGAGTGCCAGGGGGTGAACGGGTGCTCGTCCAGGTACCAGGCCGCGTCGTACGAGGCGTGCAGGTGCAGCCGGCCGGGGGCGCCCTGCTCGCAGGCGTCGAGCATCCGGCGCAGCCAGGCCTCCGCCTCGGCGGGGGTGGCCCGGTCCGGGTCGGGGTGCGGGGCGCCGGAGAACTGGTTGATCTCGTTGCCGAGCGTCATCCCGAGGAAGTTGGGCCGCTCGCTCAGCGCGTCGGCGAGCGTGCGCAGGTAGGCGGCCTGGCCGTCGAGCACCTCGGGGTCGGTGAAGATGTTGCGCCGGTGCCAGGTCTGCGTCCAGGACGGGAGGAAGTCGAAGCTGGACAGGTGGCCCTGCAGGCCGTCCACCGCGACGTCGAGACCGCGCTCGCCGGCCGCGTCCACCAGGGCCGTCAGCTGCTCGACGGCGCGCGGGCGGATCAGGGTGCGGTTGGGCTGGAAGACCGGCCAGAGCGGGAAGACCCGCACGTGGTCCAGGCCGAGGGCGGCGATGGAGTCGAAGTCGGCGCGCACGGCGTCGAGGTCGAAGTCGAGCCAGTGGTGGAACCAGCCGGCGCTGGGCGTGTAGTTGACGCCGAAGCGGGGAGCGGTGGTCATCGGGGTCATCGGAGGGCTTCCTCAACGGGTGTGGGGCGTACGGACGGTGGGTCGTCACCGGCGGGGGCGGTCCCCGGTCGGGCTTATCCCTTGACGGCTCCTTCCTCGACGCCCTTGAAGAAGAAGCGCTGGCAGACGCCGAACACCACGACGATCGGCAGGAAGGCGATCATGGTGCCGGCCGCGATCAGCCGGGGGTTGGCGGCGAAGGTGCCGTTGAGGTACTGGAGCCCGACGGTGAGGGTGTACTTCTGCGGGTCGTTGAGCACGATCAGCGGCCACAGGAAGTCGTCCCAGGCGCCGATGAAGGTGAAGATCACGATCACGCTGAGCATGCCGCGCACGTTCGGCAGGCCGATGTGCCACAGCCGCTGCCAGACGTTGGCGCCGTCCACCAGCGCGGCCTGGTCCAGTTCGGCCGGGACGGCGGCGAAGGCGGTGCGCATCAGCAGCACGTTGAGCATCGCGATCGAGCCGGGCAGCGCGACGCCGGCCAGGGTGTCGGCCAGGCCGAGTCCGCGCACCAGCACGTACTGGGAGACGATGGTGACCTCGCCGGGCAGGATCAGGGTGGCGAGGAAGAGGCCGAGGACGAGCTTGGCGCCGCGGAAGCGCAGCCGGGCGAGCGCGTAGCCGGCCAGCGTGCAGCCGACCACGTTGCCGGTGATGCAGACCACGGCGACGATCACCGAGTTGAGCGCGTAGGTCCACACCGGGATGACCTCGGCGACCTTGCCGTAGTTGCCCAGGGTGGGCTGGTCGGGCAGGAAGCTCGGGGTGCGGGTGTAGACGTCCTCGGCGGGGCCCTTGAGGGAGGTCGACAGCTGCCACAGGAAGGGGCCGATGACCAGCAGCAGGACCAGCACCAGGAGCAGGTAGCGGGCGGCGGTCTGCGCGGTGGAGGGGGTGTTGAAGCTCCGGGAGCGCCCGGCGGGGCCGGTGGGCCTGGCGGCCTTGGCGGCCTTGGCGGCCCTGGTGGGCTCGGCGGGGGTGTCGGGGGACTGGGGCGTGCGGACGGTGGTCATGGGGGGTCAGGCCGCCTTCCGGTTCAGCCGCATCAGGAACAGCATCGGGCCGAGGGTGACGACGAACAGCAGCAGGCTGAGCGCCGAGGCGTAGCCCAGGTGCCCGTTGAAGCCGCGGCTGTACATCTGGATCAGCATCACCACCGACATGTCCCGGCCGCCGGGGCCGCCGAGGCCGTTGGAGAGCACGTACAGCTCGGAGAAGACGCGCAGCGAGCTCACCGAGATCAGCGCCGAGATCAGGATCATGGTCGGGCGCACCCCGGGCAGGGTGACGTGCCAGAACCGGTGCAGCGGTCCGGCGCCGTCCACGGCTGCCGCCTCGTGCAGCTCGCGCGGGACGTTGGCGAGCGCGGACAGGTAGATGACCATGTAGTAGCCGAGGCCCTTCCAGACGGTCAGGGCGATCGCGCTGAACAGCAGCAGCCAGCGGTCGGTCAGGAAGGCGACCGGGGAGTCGGCCAGCCCGGTCTGCTGCAGCAGGCCGTTGGCCAGGCCCCGCTCGTCCAGCACCCAGCCCCAGATCAGCGCCACCACGACGGCGGAGGCGATCACCGGGGTGTAGAAGGCGGTGCGGAAGAAGGTGATGCCGGGGACCTTGCGCTGCACCAGCAGGGCGAGCAGCAGCGGCAGGACGGTCAGCAGCGGCAGGCAGACCAGCATGAACACGATGCTGTTGACCAGGGCGTCGGCGAGCTGGTCGTCGTCCAGCAGCCGGCCGTAGTTCTCCAGGCCGGTGAACTGCCCGCCGCCCAGGGGCTTGGCGTTGGTGAAGGACAGGATCACCGTGTTGACGGCCGGCCAGAGGTTGAAGACGGCCAGCCAGACTATCGCGGGCCCGGCGAGCAGCCAGGGGGTGAACCAACGCCGGTGGGTCATGCCGTTGCCTTCCTGGGGCCTGGGGGTGGTGCGGGTGATTCCCGGGGAGCGGCGGGCGCGGGGGAGGCCCGCCGCTTCACCGGTACTTCGCCGGTACGTCTCCGGTGCGGCGCCGGAACGTCTCCGGTACGTCTCCGGTACGCCTCCGGTGCTTCGCCGGTGCGGGGTGGGGCACCGCGGGGTTGGTGCCGGGGCGGCGTCGGATCAGCCCTTGAGCAGCTTGTTGCACTGCTCGACGGCGGTGTCCAGCGCCTGCTTGGAGCTGGTGTCGCCGCTGATGGCCAGCGCGAACTGCTGCTTGATGATGGTGCCCATCGCGTCGTCGACCTCGACCGGCTGGATCAGCTTGGCCTTGGCGAGCGAGGCGAAGGCCGTCACCTTGGCGTCGCCCGCGTTGGTGCCGTCGCTCTTGCTGAAGAACGGGTCGTTCGCGGAGGCCTTGGTGGACGGGAACACGCTGGTCAGGTGGGCGAAGGCGGCCTGGTTCTCGGGGCTGGTCACCCAGCGGGCGAGGGCCACCGCGGCGGCCGGGTTCTTGGTGTTCTTCGGGATGGACAGGCCCTGGACGTACAGCGGCGGGGTGGCCATCGCGGGGGAGGAGACGACCTTCGGGGCGAGGGTCGGGTTGTCGGTGGCGAGGCTGGTGATGTAGTTGCCGCCGCCGGTGGTCCAGGCCACCGTGCCGGAGCTGAAGAGCTTGGAGTTGCCGGCGTAGGTGTCGGTGAGCACCCCGTTCGGCATCAGGCCCTCCTTGAAGGCGTCGCGGTACTTGTCGAGCAGCGCGGCGGCCTCGGGGGTGTTGAAGGTGAAGGACTTGCCGTCGTCGGACATGATCTTCACGCCGATGTTGTACAGGTCCCCGATGCCCGGCTTGCGGCTCATCAGGTAGGTCTGGCCGCCGGACTTCTCCTTCATCGTCCGGGCCTGGGCGATCAGCTCGTCCAGACTGGCCGGGGGCTTCTGCGGGTCCAGGCCGTTCTTCGTCAGGAGCTCGGAACTCCAGTAGTTCACATCGGTGTTGAGGTACCAGGGGTAGCCGAAGGTGCCCTGGTAGCCGTTGAACCGGTAGGCGTCCACGCCGCCGGGGACGTACTCCTCGGCGAGCTTGGGGTCGGCCTTGGCGATGTCCAGCAGGACGTCCTTCTTCGCCAGCGGGAAGGCGAAGTCCGGCGGGAGGTTGACCACGTCGGGCAGGCTGCCGGCGGCGGCCTGGCTGAGCACCTTGTCGGAGTAGCCCTCACCGGGCTGGTCGAGCCAATCGACGTCGACGCCGGGGTACTTCTTCTTGAAGCCGTCCAGCACGCCCTGCATGTAGTCGGTGAACTTCGGCTTGAGCGACCAGGTCTGGATCGAGACCTTGCCCTTGACCTCGCCGGTGGCGGCCGCACTCGCCACCGCGTCGCTGTCCTTGGTGTCGCCGGAACCGAGTCCGCAGCCGGTGAGCGCGGCGGTGGCGAGCGCGGTCGTGGTCAGTGCCGCCCAGATTCTTCGCATGAGGGTCTCCCGGTCCTGGGGGTGGGTGGGGGATCGTGCCGAGCTCGGGGGTTGTGTCGGATTCCGCAACCTGACTAACTAAACCGGTCTAGCTATGCCAGGGACTATGCTCCCGCCTAAACTTGGATGTCAAGAGAGGAGTCGGGTTCTGTGGGCAGACCGACGATCGCCGACATCGCCCGCCAGGCCGGTGTCTCCAAGGGCGCGGTGTCCTTCGCGCTCAACGGCCGGCCGGGCGTCAGCGAGGCGACCAGGGCCCGGATCCTGCGGGTCGCCGAGGAGATGAACTGGCGCCCGCACAGCGCCGCGCGGGCCCTCGGCGGAGCCAGGTCCGACGCCGTCGGCCTGGTGATCGCCCGGCCGGCCCGGACCATCGGCGTCGAGCCGTTCTTCAGCCAACTGCTGTCCGGGCTCCAGGCGGTGCTCTCGGCCAGCTCGATCGCGCTGCACCTGATGGTGGTCGAGGACACCGCCGCCGAGATCGAGGTCTACCGGGGCTGGGCCTCCGAGCACCGGGTCGACGGCTTCATCGTGGTCGACCTCCAGGTCAGGGACCCGAGGCTGCCGGTGCTGGACGAACTCGGGCTGCCCGCCGTGGTGCTGGGCGGGCCCGGCAAGGGCGGCAACCAGCTGCGGATCTGGGCCGACGACCGGGAGGCGATGCTCTCGATCGTCGACTACCTGGCCGCCATCGGCCACCGGCGGATCGCCCACCTCGCCGGGCTGCCGCACTTCCAGCACACCCAGCGGCGGATCCGCGCGCTGCGCGACGCCTCGCGCCGGCTCGGGCTGGAGGAGGCGGTGTCGGTGCCCACCGACTTCAGCGACGCCGAGGGCGCGGCCGCCACCCGGACGCTGCTGTCCCGGGCCGGGCGGCCCACCGCGATCGTCTACGACAGCGACGTGATGGCCGTCGCCGGGCTCGGCGTGGCCGGGGAGATGGGGGTCGCGGTGCCCGGCGAGCTGTCCATCGTCTCCTTCGACGACTCGGTGCTCGCCCGGATCGTGCACCCGCCGCTGACCGCGCTCAGCCGGGACACCTTCGCGCTCGGCGAGCAGGTCGCGCGCAGCCTGCTGGAGGCGCTGGACGGGGCCGGTGCGGGGCGGGACCTCCAGATGCCCACGCCGCGGCTGACCGTACGGGAGTCCACCTCGCCGCCCGGCGCGCCCGGGACTTCCCCCTCCGGAGTGGTTGTCGCGCGCATCGTTGACAGCGGTTCTGAACCGGTTTAGCCTCGCAGCGCCGAGCGGCAGCCGCTCGGTCCGCTCCGCCGCACTCCGTCCGGCCCCCGCTGCCCGTCCCGCCGACCGTCCCGCTCCCCGCGCCGCCGCTCCGGTGCGCCGGGGGCCCGGCGGCG
>NZ_LFVW01000445.1:0-6149 GCF_001182915.1 Kitasatospora sp. MY 5-36 | reverse complement strand
CGCCGGGTCAGTCGCCGCCGCCCCAGCAGACGGGGCAGCCCTCGCAGCCGCCGACGGCGAGCCACAGCGCGTCGGCCCCGGCGTCCACCGCGAGCTCGCCGCCGCCCACGTCCGGGGCGCCGACGACCCCGAGCGGGACGGCGAGCGCGACGACGCCGTGAGCGGTCAGAACAGCTTGAGCTTGTCGTCGTCGATGCCGCGCAGCTCGTCGTAGTCCAGCACCACGCAGCCGATGCCGCGGTCGGTGGCCAGCACGCGGGCCTGCGGCTTGATCTCCTGCGCGGCGAAGACGCCCTTGACCGGGGCCAGCAGCGGGTCCCGGTTGAGGAGTTCGAGGTAGCGGGTGAGCTGTTCGACACCGTCGATCTCGCCGCGGCGCTTGATCTCGACGGCCACCGTGGAGCCGTCGGCGTCGCGGCAGAGGATGTCGACCGGGCCGATCGCCGTGGGGTACTCGCGGCGGATCAGCGACCAGCCGGCACCGAGCACCTCCATCCGGTCCGCGAGCAGCTCCTGGAGGTGTGCCTCCACGCCGTCCTTGATCAGGCCCGGGTCGACCCCGAGCTCGTGGGACGAGTCGTGCAGCACCTCCTCCAGCGTGATGATGAGCTTCTCGCCGGCCTTGTTCTCCACCGTCCAGACCCCGTCGGCCTCCTTGAGGACGCACGGCGGGGACATCCAGTTGAGCGGCTTGTAGGCGCGGTCGTCGGCGTGGATGCTGACGCTGCCGTCGGCCTTGACCAGGATCAGCCTGGTGGCGGAGGGCAGATGGGCGGAGAGCCGACCGGCATAGTCGACTGAGCAGCGGGCAATTACGAGACGCACGGTCGACCACGCTAGCCCACCGGGGCCAGTTGATGCGATTCCGCGACGGCTGGGTGAAGAAAGCGCGAACCCGGCCAACATTGAGGTCCTGCGGTCCGGCTACCGCCCGTCGAGGCCTGGCGCCCCCACCCTCGGGTCGCTACGGTGTGTGACGACACGCTCGCGGGATCGCTGTCAACGGGGATGGAGACTTCAGATGAACGATCCGACGGGATCCGGCCAATCTGGTGCACCGCACTGTGTTTCCGAAGCAATCCACAGGAATGACGGGCCCGCCGCTCCGTTGACTGCCACGCTGTTGTGAGCGCGTTCGGTGTCCGGGACGTCACGTCCCGTGGCGCCACCGCCGTCGCGAAGGCGCCGGAAACCCCTGTCCCTCGGTGTTCCGGACGCCCCATGCGAAACCACCACCCTCACTGTGAGCTTGACCTACGCACGACCACCCGGGCGCCGCGCGGGTGGACCGCGAGAGGAGAATCCATGTCGCTCGACGTCTCACCGGCCCTGCTGGAGAAGGCCGAGCGGGGCGAGGTCGACGAGCGGGAATTCGTCGACTGCGTCCGCGTCTCGCTGCCGTACGCCTGGGACCTGATCAGCTCGCTGGTCGCCCAGGCGAAGGTCGACGGCACCGACTTCGCCGACAACCAGGTGCCACCGCCCAGCGAGCAGGCCCGTGGCCAGCTGCTGCGCGCCCTTGCCAGCGACGCCATCCGGGGCGCCCTGCAGCGCCACTTCGGGGTCCGGCTGGCGTTCCAGAACTGTCACCGGGTCGCGGTGTTCCTGCCGTCGGAGGCCAACGCGGCGCGGTACGACCGCTTCACCTCGGTCCGGGAGCAGCTGCTCAACCAGTCCGAGGAGCTGCGGGACTGCTGATCGCCTTCCCGCGGTGCCGCGGCGCCGGCCGCCCCGTTCCCCGGTGCGGGGGGAGGGGCGGCGGCCCGGGCCCGTGACCCGTACGGGGCTCAGCCCAGTTGCGGCAGCACCTCGGAGCCGAGCCGGGCGATGTTGTGCAGGGTCGTCTCCTCGTCGCCGCTGCCCTCGGCGAGCAGGGCGAAGCGCCGGATGCCGGTGCGTTCGGCGGTGGCCAGCAGCCGGTCGGCGCACTGCCGCGGGGTGCCCACCGCGTGCAGGTCGCAGAGCAGCTCGGTGTACTGGCGCGGGTCGCGCATCCTGCGCTCTCGGCCGTCCACGGTGCGGTGGGCGCCGAGCCCGTACTCGAACCAGCCGGGCATCGCGTTCAGCAGCGTGGACCGGGCCGCCGCGGCCCGGTCGTCGACCTGGGCCACCCCGGCCGCGACGTGCCGGCGGCCGATCCGGCGCAGCTGCTCCTCGGACCGCCCGGCGGCCAGCCAGGCGGACCGGTAGAGCTCCAGCATCCGCAGCTTGTCCTCGTCCCCGGAGTGCATGCCGAGCAGCATCGGCAGGCCGCGCTCGGCGGCCATCCGCACCCCGCCCGGCGAGGTGCAGGCGACCACCACGGGCGGGCCTGACACCGGCCGCCCGGAGGCGGTGAGCTCCTCGCCGAGGCCCCCGTCGTCCCGGCGCTGGCGCGGGAAGCGCACCGGGCCGGACCGCTGGCCCAGGCCGAGCCAGCTGCTCAGGCCGGGCCGCCGCACCGGCTCGGTGGCCCGCGGCACCACCGCGACCTCGGGGAAGGCGAACTGCGGGCCGTCCGCGCCCACCCGGGAGCCGCGCAGCCAGCGCAGCAGCAGGTCCAGCCGCTCCGGGAAGCCGTTCTCGAAGGCGTCCACGCCGCCGCCGAACACGTCCAGGTCGATCCACGGGCCGCCGCGGCCCACCCCGAGCGTGAACCGTCCGCCGGAGGTGAGGTGCAGCAGCGCGGCCTGCTCGCCGAGCCCCACCGGGTGGCGGGTGGAGAGCACGCTGACCGCCGTGCCGACGCCGATCCGGCGGGTGCGGCCGAGCAGCAGCCCGGCCAGCGTGGCGGCGTCCGGGCACACCCCGTACGGCACGAAGTGGTGCTCGGCCAGCCAGACGCTGTCCAGGCCCGCGCGTTCGGCCTCGACGGCGGAGTGGACGGTGCGCTCCAGCGCCTCGCCGTGGCTCTGCCCGGGGAACTGCGCGGACAGCAGGAACAGGCCGACCCGCACCGGACCGGTGGCCGGCGGCAGCGCGCCGGCCCACTGGGTGGCCGGCAGCGGCTCGCCCGCGACGGCCGTCACCGGGGGGACGGAGGTCAGCGTCGGGCCGGGGGCGGGTGACCGGACCCCGACGGGCCGGCCGCTCTCGGCTCGGGCGCTGGTCTTGCTCATCGTGGGGCCTCCTCGGGTGCGCGCAGGGTCTGCGGGCCCCGCCTTCTCCCCCTGTGGGTATCGGATGTCATGTGCCAATGGCACGCCGAACCCCGAATTTCCCCGATGATCGGGTGGATCTCGGCAAAAACGCCGAAGTGCCGGACGGAGCCGTGGTAGTGGCCGTACGGGGCCCCGGGCGGCCGTAGGCTGGAACGACCCAGAGGCCAGCAGGAGAGGGAGTCCGCCGTGTCGCCGCGCCGCAACCGGATCAAGAGCGCCGCCCCCCACGAGAGCGCAGAACCGGCCGCCCCGCTCGGCGGTTCGCTGCGCCGCACCGAGAGCTACCAGGGCGACGACTGGGTGGTCCAGACGGTCGCCGGGACGGCCGGACGGTTCTACCGCTGCCCGGGCTGCGACCAGGAGATCCCGCCGGGGACGGGCCACGTGGTGGCCTGGCCGATGCACGGCGCGGGCGTGGACGACCGGCGGCACTGGCACCGCGCCTGCTGGGGAGCGCGGGAGCGCCGGGCCTCCAACCTGCTGCGGGGCCGCGGCGCTCCGCGGTACTGACGGCCGGGCCGCCGGGACGGCTACGCGTCGCGCTTCTTGAGCACCAGCGCGCCGCCGACCAGCGCCGCCGCCGTCCAGGCGAGGCAGATCAGGAAGCCGGTCCACGGCCCGTACGGCTGGCCGTGCTGCTCGTACACCAGCAGCATCCGGGAGCCCGCGTAGTCGGGGAAGTAGTGGGCCAGGGTCTTGACCTTCGGCACCGCCGAGAGGATCGGCGAGAGCAGGAAGAAGAACGGCACCAGCACGCCGAGCGCGAGCGTCTGGTTGTGCAGCATCGTGGTGACGCCCGCCGAGAACAGGCAGAGCAGCGTCAGGTACAGCGCCGCCCCGAACACCGCCCGCAGCACGTTCGGTTCGCCGATCGTGGTGGAGTGCGCGCCGAGCAGCGCCTGGCCGGCGAAGAAGGTGGCGAAGGCCGTCACCAGCGAGACCGCGAGGGCCAGCGCGCCGAGCACCACCGCCTTGCCGGTGAGCAGGGTGCCGCGCTGCGGGACGGCGGCCAGGGTGACCCGGACCATGCCGCTGCTGTACTCGTTGCCGATCGCCAGCACCCCGAAGACGATGATCGCCAGCTCGCCGAGCATGATGCCGGAGAAGGACGTCCCGGTGGCGTCGAACGGGGACTGGTCGCCGCGGCGGAACTCGGTGAAGTTGTTGTTGGTGAGCAGGGACAGCAGCGCGCCGATGCCGACCGTGACGACGAAGGTCAGCGCGAGCGTCCAGACCGTCGAGCGGACGCTGCGGATCTTCGTCCACTCGGAGCGCAGGACCGCCGGGAAGGACGCCATCTCAGTTCTCCTCCTGCCGTGCCGTGGTGTTCTGCGGGGCGCCGTCCGCCTTCCAGCCGGCGCCCCACTCGGTGGGCGCGCCGGCCGCGTCCAGGCCCGGGCCGTCGCCCGCGTGGTACTCCACCGAGTCGGCCGTCATCTGCATGAAGGCCTCCTCCAGCGAGGCCTGCTGCGGGCTGAGCTCGTGCAGCACCACGCCCTGGCCGGCGAACAGCTCGCCGAGCCGGGCGATGTCCCCGTCGACCACCTCGTAGGAGCCGTCCGGACCGGGTTCGTGCCGCAGGCCGGCCCGGGCCAGCACGTCGAGCAGCCGCTCGGGCTCCGGGCCGCGCAGCCGTACGGCGGAGCGGGAGTTGCGCCGGATGAACTCCGGCATCGGCAGGTCGGCGAGCAGCCGGCCCCGGCCGATGACCACCAGGTGGTCGGCGGTGACGGCCATCTCGCTCATCAGGTGGGAGGAGACGAAGACCGTCCGGCCCTCGCCGGCGAGGCGCTTCATCAGGTTGCGGATCCAGAGGATGCCCTCCGGGTCCAGGCCGTTGACCGGCTCGTCGAACATGACGATCTCCGGGTCGCCGAGCAGCGCGGAGGCGATGCCCAGGCGCTGGCCCATGCCGAGCGAGAAGCCGCGGGCCCGCTTGCGGGCCACCGGGGTGAGGCCGACCAGGGCGAGCACCTCGTCGACCCGGCGCTCGGGGATGCGGTTGCTCTGGGCGAGCCAGAGCAGGTGGTCGCGGGCGGTGCGGCCGGGGTGGACGGCCTTGGCCTCCAGCAGCGCGCCGATGTACTTGAGCGGCTCGCTGAGCTGGCCGTAGCGCTTGCCGTCGATGGTGACCCGGCCGGAGGTCGGGCGGTCGAGGTCGAGGATCATGCGCATGGTGGTGGACTTGCCGGCGCCGTTGGGGCCGAGGAAGCCGGTCACCACGCCCTGGGGGACCTGGAAGCTGAGGCGGTCCACCGCGAGGGTCTTGCCGTAACGTTTTGTCAGGTCGTGCAACTCGATCATTCGCGCTCCCTCAGGTCTTTGTCAGGCTAGGACAAAGGGGGTATCGCGGCCCGCTGAGTGGGCCCGCCGGGCGTGCCGGAATAGGTTGGTGGCATGACCCAGCTCCCCTCCGCAGTGTCGGTCCGCGAGAGCGGTACCGGAACACCACTCCTGCTGCTGCACGCCTTTCCTCTGAACGCCTCGATGTGGTCGTCCCAGCTGGACGCGCTGCCCGGCCTGACCGGGGACGAAGCGCGGGTGCTCGCCCCCGACCAGCGGGGGTTCGGCGGCACCGGGCTGGGCGACGACGAGCCCTCGCTGGACCTGGTCGCGGACGACCTCGCGCTGCTGCTGGACGCCGCCGGAATCGAACGCGCGGTGGTCGCCGGGCTCTCCATGGGCGGCTACGCGGCGCTGGCCCTGGCCCGCCGCCACCCCGACCGGCTGGCCGGCCTGCTGCTCGCCAACACCCGGGCCACCGCCGACACCGACGCGGTCCGGGCCAACCGGGAGCGGGTGGCCGCCGCCGTCACCGCGCGGGACAGCGTGCGGCTGCTGCTGGACGAGCGGGTCGCGGCCGGGCAGCTCGGGCCGGACTCGCAGCACCTGGTGGAGCGGGTGGAGGCGATGGTCGCCGCCGCGTCGCCGGCCTCCGTCGCCTGGGCCCAGCGGGCCATGGCGGCCCGCCCGGACTCCCTGGACGTGCTGGCCGGCCTGCCGGTGCCG
>NZ_LFVW01000444.1:0-3586 GCF_001182915.1 Kitasatospora sp. MY 5-36 | reverse complement strand
TGGCGGGCGCCGAGGACGCCCTGGTGGCGCCGGAGGAGGCCGAGGCGATGCTGCGGGCCCGGCCGGACGCCGAGCTGACCGTCCTGCCCCGGGTGGGCCACCTGAGCGCCCTGGAGGCGCCGGAGGCCTTCGACGCCGTCGTGCGCGCCCTGCTCGCCCGGGTGGCCGCCGGATGAGCCAGGAGAGTCAGGACGCGGCGGCCTGGGACTTCTCGGCGCTGGAGGTGAGCGGCCGGATGCCGGTGACCAACCGGGGCGAGGGGCTGGTCGAGCTGACCCTGGAACCGCTCGGCGAGGACTACTGGATGCGCCCGGGGGAGACCTTCATCGTCACCTCGTACGGCGACTACGGGCCCGGGCACCCCTTCGAGGTGCAGTACTGGCCGGACTCGGTGTCGGTCTGGTGCACCTCCTGGTTCGGCACCGTCTCGGACGACGAGGGCAACCAGCTCAGCAGCGGGTACCAGCGGCCGGACGGCGCCTACCCCCGCTAGGGACCCTTCGTCAAGCCGCGCCCGAGGCGATGACGGCGCGACAAGCCGACAGGCCCTCACCCGGGCGGGTGAGGGCCTGCGGTGCGGCTCGGCCGGTGTGCGTCAGCGCGACTGCTGGGCGGGCACGCCCAGGGTGTCGTCGGTCGGCAGCGAGGCGGCGGCCACGGCCGCGCCGGTCAGCGTCGCCAGCATCTCGCGGACGTTGGTCAGCTGGGCGTTGATGCTGTCGCGGCGGTTGGTGAGCGCCGCCAGCTCGCGCTCGGATTCGCTGCGGATGCGGTCGGCCTTGGCGTTGGCGTCGGCCACGATGTCCTCGGACTGGCGCTGGGCCGTCTCGACGGTCTGGCGGGCGCGGCGCTCGGCGTCGGTGCGCAGCTTCTCGGCCTCCAGGCGCAGCTGCTCGGCCCGGTGCTCGATCTCGGCCAGGCGCTTCTCGGCCTTGGCCTGACGGGCGGCCAGGTCGCGCTCGGACTGCTCGCGGCGCTTGGCCAGGTTGGTCTCGAACTCCAGCGCGGCCTGGGCGGCCTTGGTGCGGGTGTCCTCGAAGAGGGCGTCCGCCTCCTCGCGCTTGTTCTGGGCGTCCTTGTTGGCCTCGGCGCGCAGCTGAGCGGCGTCGCTCTTGGACTTGTCGACGATCCGCAGCCCCTCGTCCTCCGCCTTGGCCTTGCGGTCCTTGGCGTAGTTCTCGGCCTCGGTGCGGACCTGCTGGGCGGCGGCCTCGGCGAGCTCGCGGTGCTGCTCGGCGGCGCGGTGCGCCTCGTCGCGCAGGTCCTTGGCCTCCTCCTCGGCGAGTCGCAGGATCTTCTCGACCCGGGCGCCGAGACCGGCGTAGGAGGGCTCCGCCTCGGTGACCGCCGCCTGGGCGGACTGGGTCTCGAGGTGAAGCTCCTCGATGCGCTTCTCCAGCGCGCTGATCCGGGTCAGGGCACTGTCACGGTCGGCCACCAGCTTGGTGATCCGCTCGTCGACCTGGGCGCGCTCGTACCCACGGCGCACCAGGTCGAAGCCGTGAGGGGAGTGACTGTCGCTCATGGGGTTCTGGGCTTCCTGTCGTCAAACCGCTGAGGTGGTTGAGGGAATCCTGACACGGTACCGGAGTGTCGACGGCGTTATGCCGTTCTCTCACGGACAATGACCGCCAATGTCCGCTCAATCGGGTGGTGAGCTCTTGGAGCGATTGCCACCCGACCGGGGGGAGCCAACTCCGGCACCGGCCTTGGCGCCCCCGTCCTTCTTGCTGCTGCTTCCCCCGTTGGCCTGGGCGACCGGTGACGGCGCCTCGAACGCCTCCAGGGCGGACAGCACATCCTGGACCCTGGAGATCTCGGTGTTGATGTCCTTGCGGCGGCGCACCAGTTCGTCCAGCTCGCGCCGGCCCTCGTCGGTGACCCGCTTCGCCTCGGCCTTCGCCTCGGCGAGCAGCCGCTCGGCCTCCGCCTTCGCCAGCTCGACCTGCTCGTCCGCGGACTCGTCGGCGTCCCGCAGCCGCTTCTCCGCCTCGGTGGAGGCCCGGTCCAGCCGCTCCTCGGCCTCCGCCTCGGACGACCGGAGCTTGGCCTCGGCCTTCCCGATGAGCGCCTCGGCGCGGTCGGTGGAGTTGGCGAGCTTGGTCTCCGCCTCCTTGAGCAGGCCCTCGGCCTTGCGGACGGCGGACAGCCGGACCTTGCTGGCCTCCGCGGAGGCCTCCGAGGTCAGCTCGGCCGCGCGGTCCTCGGCCGCCGCGACCAGGGCCGCCGCGCGGTCCTCGGCCTCGGCGACGGTGGCCACCGCCTGCTCCTCGGCCTCGGTCAGCTGCTCCTGGGCGGCCGTCACCAGCGCGTCCACCCGCTCGCCGGCCGACTTCATGGCCGCCGCGTTCTCCTTGCGGGCGCGCTCGTGCAGGGCCTCGACCTCGGCGTCGGTACGCTCGCGCAGCTCCTCGGCGCGCTCGCGGATCGCGGTCGCGTCCCGGCGGGCCTCGGCGAGCAGGGTGTCCGCGTCGGAGCGGCCCTTCTCGACCTCGGCCTGACCGGCCGCCTCGCCGGCGGCGACCAGCCGGTCGGCCTCCTTGCGGGCGGCCGCGACCATGGCGTCCGCCTGCTCCTCGGCGGCGGCGGTGGTCGCCAGCGCGGTGGTCTGGGCGTCCTCGCCGAGCGCCTCGGCGTCCGCGAAGGCCTTCTCCAGGACGGACTTGGCGTGCTCGCGGGTGGCCTTGTCGAACTGCTCGGCGGCCTCCCGGGTCTCCGCGTCGTAGGCGTCGGCGCGGGAGTGGGTGGCGGAGTCGTAGTCGTCGGCCAGGGTGCGGGTGGCGAGGGCGTACTCGTCGGCCTCGGCGCGCAGGGCCGCGGACAGCTCCTCGGCGTCGGCGATGCTCCGGGCGCCCTGGGCCTCGGCCTCGGCCACCGTACGGGCGGCCTGCGCCTCCGCGTCGGCGCGCAGCTGCTCGGCAGCCTCCTGGGCGGCGCGCAGCTCGGCCTCGGCCTCCGCGCGCAGCTGCCCGTCGTAGGCCCGGGCCTCGGCGCGCTGCCGGCCGATCTCGTTCTCGACGGCCTCCCGCTCGGCGGCCAGCTCCAGCTCGGTCTGCTCGCGCAGGGCGGTGGTCTCGGCCTCGGTGCGGGCCCGCAGGTCGGCGGTCTCGCGGTCGACGAGCTCGCGCTGCTCGGCGCTCTCCCGCTCGACCAGGCCGCGCAGCTCGGCGGCGTACGCGTCGGCGGACTCGCGCTGCTCGGTGCTCTCCCGCTCGGCCAGCTCCCGCTGCTCGGTGGTCTCGTACTCGGCGAGGGTGCGCAGCTCGGTGGCGTCCTGCTCGGCGGCCTCGCGGAGTTCGGTGGCCTCCTGCTCGGCGGCGGCCCTGAGCGCGGCGATCTGCTCGGCGGCGGCCTCGTGCATGCCGGCCACCGACTGGCGGACCTCGGCGGCCTCGTCCTCGGCGGCGGCCACCAGCTCGGCGCCCTCGGCCTTGGCGGCGGCGATCAGCTCGGCGCGGTCGGCCCTGGCCTGCTCCAGCTCGGCGGTGGCCTCGGCGCGGATGCCGTCGGCGGTGGCGCGGGCCTCGGACAGCTCGCGGCCGGCCTCGGCCCGGACGGTCGAGGCCTGCTCGTTGGCCAGGGCCAG
>NZ_LFVW01000044.1:0-6482 GCF_001182915.1 Kitasatospora sp. MY 5-36 | reverse complement strand
GGGCCCCGGGCCCGGGGCAGGATGGACCGTGGAGGCCGTACTCGACCTCACCCCCGACCCGACAGGCGGCCCCGCGTGACCACCCTCCTCATCGTGGACGACCAGCCCTTGCAGCGGTACGGCTTCCGCATGCTGCTGGAGAGCCAACCCGACACCGAGGTCGTCGGCGAGGCCGCCCACGGCGCCGAGGCCGTCCGGCTCACCGCCGACCTGCGGCCCGACGTCGTCCTGATGGACATCCGCATGCCCGGCATGGACGGCATCGAGGCCACCCGCCGGATCGTCGCCACCGGCGGCCGCTCCCGCGTCCTCGTGCTGACCACCTTCGACCTCGACGAGTACGCCCACTCCGCCCTGCGGGCCGGCGCCAGCGGCTTCCTCCTCAAGGACGCCCGCCCCGAGGAGCTGCTCTCCGGGATCCGCGCCGTCGCGGTCGGCGACGCCGTCGTCGCCCCCGCCATCACCCGGCGCCTCCTCGACGCGTACGCCCACCACCTGCCGACCCGACCGCCGGGCGCCGCCCCCGTCGAGGACAGCCGCCTGAACGCCCTCACCGACCGCGAGCGCGAGATCCTCGTCGCCGTCGCCCAGGGCTGGAGCAACAACGAGATCGCGAGCCGCCTCGTGCTCGCCGAGTCGACCGTCAAGACCCACGTCAGCCGCGTCATGGCCAAGATCGGCGCCCGCGACCGCGTCCAGGCCGTGATCTTCGCCTACGACCGCGGCCTCACCCGCCCCAACCCGCCCGTCTGACGGCCGCCCGCCGCCCGCCGCGCGCTGTCTTCCAGCGCGCCCCTACGGCCCCTACGACCCCTACGGCCCCTCAGCCCCGATCGGCGAGGATCCCCGAGAGCACGCGGCGCGCGTCACGGGCGTCAGCGCCGTCCTCGCCCAGGCTGTTGGCGCACGAGACGAGCGTCTTCCATGGCGCCCAGCCGCGTCCGCGCGCCCACGTGGCGTCGTCGACGCCCAGCCGCCTCCGGAACAGGTCGCGGCCGTCGGCCGAGAGCAGGGTCCACGCGATCGCGAGGTCGCAAGCCGGGTCCCCCACGCCGCACGTACCGAAGTCGATGACGGCGGCGAGCCGTCCGTCCTCAAGGAGCAGGTTTCCCTTGGCGAGGTCGCCGTGGAACCAGACGTCGGCCCCGTCCCACCGCGCCGCGAGCGCCTGGGTCCACAGCTCGTGTGCCGACGCGACGTCGACGTGGCCGCGCAGCCCGTCCAGCGCACCGAGCACCTGCGCCTCGTACGTCCGCAGCGTCGCCCCACGGAACCAGTTGTGCTTGCCGGGCTGCGGCCTCTCCGAGGCATCGACGCCCCGCAACGCGGCGACGAAGTCGGCCAGGCCCCCGGCGAAGCCGATCGGATCGACGACCGACTCGAACGTCGCGGGCGTGCCGTCGATCCACCCGTAGACCGACCACGCGAACGGGTAGGCCGCACCAGGACTCCCCTTCGCCAGCGGCACCGGGATCGGCAGCGGGAGAGCGGCTGCCAGCTCGGGCAGCCAACGGTGCTCCTTCTCCACGGCCAGGGCGTACTCCTCCGCGCTGGGCAGGCGGAGCACCATGTCCTCGCCCAGGCGGAAGGTCCGGTTGTCCCAGCCGCCGTTCTCCACAGCCGTCACAGGCAGTGCGGCCCACTGCGGGAACTGCTCGGCCACGAGCCTCCCCGCCTGTTCGGCACTGACGGTGATCCGCTGGGGCATCGGCCCGAGATCCGGAACATCGTTCAACAGACACCCCTTGGCTGGCTCTGGTGTGAGCGGACGGACGCTTGCGCCACGCGAGTAGAACCCACCCGACACAGGTTCGACAACCGGTATTCGTCGAGCCCCGTGGCACCGTGCCGAGGCTCGCCCATGAGCCCTACGGGTGAGGACGTGGTGGCCGCAAATCCGACGGGGAACGCCTGGGTGCGGTGGCAGCGCGCCACCCCAGCGGAGTGGAAGAGGCATCAGATGCACAGCGCAGGCAACGTCACCCCCGGTGACGGACGGGATCGCAGAACGGGGAGAGCGGCAAGGAGTGCGGCGGGGAGGAGGGTGGTGGCACGGGCCGTGGCGGTGCTCGCGGCTGCCGCGGGCCTCGTGGCCGCACAGGCCTGCCCCGCGGCCGCCGTCATCGGCGGCACACCGGTGGCGTTCGGGCAGATCCCCTACGAAGTCGTGCTGCAGAACCCTGACGGCGGCCTCGACTGCGGCGCCACCATCATCGACCAGACCCACGTCGTGACCGCCGCGCACTGCCTCGACCCGCTCGTCCTGACCGGGTACTCGATTCGCTACGGCTCCCTGGACGACACCTCCGGCGGCACCGTCGTCCCCGTGGACCGGGTGATCGACCACCCGGCCTACAACCCGCTGTTCCCCCACGAGAACGACATCGCCCTGCTGGAACTCGCCGCTCCCATCCAGTACGGCGCCGACGCCCAGCCCGTCACCCTGCCCGCCCAGGGCAGCGACGCCGCGCCCGGCTCGCAGGACACCGTCTCCGGCTGGGGCATCACCACCACCCGGGCCACCAACACCGTCCTGGAGAGCCTCACCGTCCCTGTCGTCTCCCGGGATACCTGCAGAGCGAAGTACGGCTCCACCGGCCAGTTCATCTTCGCGAGTTCGCTCTGCGCCGGAGGAGCGAACGTCACCTGCCAGGGCGACGGCGGCGACCCCCTCACCTCCAACGGCACCCTGGTCGGCATCGCCTCCTGGGGCGCCCCGTGCGGACAGTCCGGCTACCCCGACGTCTTCACCCGTGTCGGAAGCTACGTCGACTGGATCCGGGCCAACAGCGGCTGACGCCCGGACGGCACCCGGACACGACGGGAGGGCCCGGCCGCTGGTTGCGGCTGGGCCCTCCCGTGTGGTCTTCGGGCGCTTTTGTGCCCCCTGGAGCGATGGCACTCCTTCAGTTCGATCCCACGGGGTTCAGTCCCAGTCGGTGAACTCGTGCGTCCGGCGGCGGTACGGCCCCGGGAGGGCGGCGAGGCGGTTCGGCGGCCACGCGTCGGAGTTCTCGCTGAGGGCCAGCACGCCGTCCTGGCGCACCAGCCAGACGTCCTCGTAGTCGAGGTGCAGGACCGCGTCACCGGGCACCTGCGCGAGGAGGCCGTCGGTCAGGCGGGTCATGTCGTCCTGCTGGCCGGGGATGTCGGTGTGCTTGCCCAGCCGGAACGCTACCGAGACGGTCGGGGTGAAGACGCGGCCGCCGATCCGCGGGTCCCCCCAGGGAGTGGGCCTGCAAGGGGTCACCCGGATCCAGGTGCCGTGCTCGGTGAGCGCGCCGTCTCCGAGCAGGGTGTCGACGCTTGCGGTGGCGTCGAAGAGCCGCATCGGCCGGGCGGCGTCGGTGAGGCTCCGGGCGACCTCGGCCGTGGTCCATGTGGTCACCAGGTCGAGGCTGTAGGAGATCGCCATCTCCGTCCCTCCCTCTTTCTCCGGGCTGAGGGAGACCACCTTGCCGTACATGTCGATCACCGTGATGGTCGCGCCCGCCCCGGACACAGGACAGCGGTGTGACGTGGTGATGCCCCGGCGGGCATCACCACGTCACGTCCTCACCGTCAGGCGAGCTTCTGACAGAGCAGCGCGTAGGGTCGGGCCGCCCAGAGCTGCCACCAGGGCTGGGTGTAGGCCAGGCCCGCGGCGACCTCGTCGTTGGCGCACTGGCCCTTGGCGAAGCCGTAGGAGAAGTCGCCGCCGGCGGCTGCGGCGGGGCGGTTGTCGCCCTTGTCGAACCAGAGCGTGCGGGTCGATGTCCCCAGCGGGGCTGCGGACTTGGCGCAGAGCGCGCCCATGGTGCGGCCGTTGCGGCTGTAGCCGGTGAGGACGGAGCCGGCCGGGCACTGGGCCTTGGCGTAGCCGGGTGCCCAGTCGGTGGTCACGTAGGTGCCGCCGTGGTCGACGACGTACGCGTGGCCGGCGTCCCAGAGGTCCGGCTTCGTGACGTCCGTGCACAGGCCGTTGTCGCCGCCGTGGCTGAGGCCGATCAGCCGGGTGCCGTCCGGGCAGGAGGCCTTGAGCGCGCGCGGGTCCCAGTCCGGCCGGGTCTTGAGGTAGGCGGAGCGGTTGTCGTCGAACAGGCCCGGCGCTGAGCGCGGTCCAGTTCACCAGGGGCACCGGGGACTGTCCGGCGCCCACCGAGACGAGCGGCCATTCGCGGTGGAAGGCGAGGAAGGGCAGGTCGGCCTCGAGGATCGGGGTGCCGAGGATGGCGAGCCGGGCCATCAGCGCCCCGTTGATGTCGAGTCCGCCGTAGAGGGCGGCCGTGCCGTTGACGGTCGGCGTGGTGCTGGTGCCGTCGAGGACGACGGAGCCGTTGACGGCGGCCCGCAGGTACGGCTCGATGGAGGCCTTCACGCCGACCGTGTCGTACAGGGCGATCGAGCCTTCGGCGAGCAGGCCGGCCTTCGCCGAGGCGGAGCCCCTCAGGTCGAGGCGCAGCGGGGAGACGGTGGAGTTCCCGGGGTCGGTGGTGGTGGTCCAGCCCGGGCCCTTGACGTAGTCGGAGTGGACGCCCCACTGGCCGTCGTAGGCCTGCTCGGCGTCGAGGGTGACGGTGCCGTCGGCGCTGACGTCGGCGGAGAGGGTGAAGGCCAGGTTGATCACGACGGGCAGCGGGCCCACCATCACCACGGGGCTGGCGCTGTACGTGGCCAGCGGGATCCGGACCGGCCCGGTGCTCGCGGTGAGGTTCGCGCTGACCCGCCAGTCCGCGTGCGCGCCCAGGGTGAAGCCGACCCGGGCCTGCTGGGGGTCGATGAGGCCGAGGCCGCCCTGGTAGGAGAAGTCGATCGCCGGGTGGAGCGAGACCGAGCCGGACAGCTTCGCCGAACTGCCGTCGGGCAGCGGGACGGTGGCGTCGGCGCTCAGCCCCAGGCTGCCGGAGACGGAGCCCTGGCCGGAGGTCGCTCCGAAGTCGGTGACGACCTTGACGCCGCCGATCTGCGGGTGGACCTCGAAGCTGCTCGGGCTGACGGCGCTGCGCAGGTTGGTGCTGGTGCCGCCGAGCAGTTCGGGGAGGGTGGCCGGGCGGGTGGTGACGGCCACCTTCCCGTCGGCGGTCGACTGCACACCGGTGACGGCGACCAGCGCGCCGTGCGGGGCCGCCGGGGTGGGCGGGCTGTCGATCAGCTGCCCGGGCTGGACGGCGGACGCGGCGTCAGCGGCCGTGGCCTGGGCGGACAGCGACTGCGGACCGGCGGTGGCCGGTGCGAGCACGGCGGTGCCGGTGCCCGGGTCGAAGGAGGAGAGCGCGAGGACGGGAGCGGTGGTGGCGGTCGCCGGCGCGCTGCCCTGCGCCGGGGCCGCCACCGTGGCCGCGGCCGTGCCGGACGTCGGGGGCGCCAGTGTCGCCGACGTGCTCGGGTCGGCGGACGAGGCGGACGGGTCGGTGGGCGCGGCAGGCGCGGTGGTCGAGGGCGCGGTGGTCGAGGTGGTCGCGGTGGTGCTCGCGGCGGCCGGTGAGGCCGCCGCCCCGGTGAGGGCGGCGCCGCAGAGGAGGAGCACGGTGGTTGTCGCCGCGGCTGACAGCGTCAGCTTGCGCACGGTCACGTGGAGGGTCCCTTCGGGGTCAACGGTGCTGGGGCAGTGGTGACTTGTGGCGGGACGCACAGCTCGGAGTCGTCGCACGGACTCTCGAACCGCCGGGTAACATAGCACTGACGGACAACCCTGTTGACTGGTTCATGCAAATCCCGGGTCACGACCACCGAGACTTCACCGCGCTGGGGCGGGGCCTTCCCCTCGGGTTCACCCGGCACTCGGCGCCCGGCACCGTGGCACCGTCAGCCGCCCCGCCTGCCGAGACGGGCCGTGGCCGGGAGGCCGACGAGCAGCAGGAGTAGGGCCGCCGCGGCGTAGGCGAGGTGGTGGCCGCCCAGGGACAGCTCGCCGTGGCCCGCCGCGCCGACGCTCTGGGCGACGCCGGCGAGGACGGTGGGGCCGATGCCGCTGCCGATCTGCAGGGCGGTGGCCGTGACCGCCGAGGCGGTGCCGTGGGCCTGGTCCGGCACCTCGCGCAGACCGGTGACGGTGATGGCGGGGAAGGCCAGGCCCTGCCCGATGCCGGTGACGACCAGGCCGGCCAGCACCGGTCCGAGGTACGGGCTGTGCTCCCCCGCCGCGCACCACAGCAGCACGCCGCCGGCGGTGAGCAGCAGGCCCGCGGCCAGCAGCGGGCGCGGTCCGCGGGTCCTCATCAGCCGCCCGGAGACCAGGGCGGCCGCGGCCACGGCCAGGCTGACGGGGAGGACCGCGAGGCCCGAGACGGCCGGCGGCATGCCGTGCACCTGCTGGAGGTAGAGCGGCAGCAGGAACAGCGACCCGGTGACGCAGAAGTAGAACGCGCCGGCCACCACCGCCGCGGTCCGCACGCCCGGCGTGCGCAGAAGGTCCCGGTCCAGCAGGACCGCGTCCCCGCCCCGGGTGCGCCCGCGGCGCCACCACAGCCAACCCCCGGCCACGGCGGCCGCCAGCAGCGCGG
>NZ_LFVW01000443.1:0-9807 GCF_001182915.1 Kitasatospora sp. MY 5-36 | reverse complement strand
GGCCGCCGGGGCCGTGCGGATCGGGCGCGATGGCGGTCCTGGGTGCCACGGGGGCTGCTCCTCTCCGGCGCGCGGTCGGGCGTGCGGGGACGGGTACGGGGACGCGGGCCCGCGGACGGGCACGCCGCGGCCCGCGACCGACGGGCCCGCGCGTCGACGTTAACGGGTGGGTACGACAACGGGCGGCACGCGGGCCCCGCGAGGGGCGGTAAAAGCACGTGGGCACGGCTCGGGACACGGCGTAGGGTTCGCGAAATGACCGTGAACCCGTTCTTCCAGGCCAGCCCGCTGGTCTACGAGCTCCCGCCGTTCGCCGAGATCCGCGAGGAGCACTACCTGCCCGCGTACGAGCGGGGGATGGCCGAGCAGCTGGCCGAGATCGCGGTGATCACCGCGGACCGGAGCCTGCCGACCTTCGAGAACACCCTGGTGGCCCTGGAGCGCTCCGGGGAGCTGCTGCGCCGGGTCGACGCGGTGTTCCGCAACCAGTCCTCCTCGGACACCACCGACGTGCTGGACGAGGTGGAGGCGAAGGTGAGCCCGCTGCTCGCCGCCCACCACGACGCGATCCACCTGGACCTCGCGCTGTTCGCCCGGATCGAGGCGCTGCACGAGGACCGCGCCGGGCTCGGCCTGGACCCGGAGTCGCTGCGCCTGCTGGAGCGCCGGTACACCGCCTTCGTGCGCTCCGGCGCCCGGCTGGGCGCGGCCGAGCAGGCCCGGCTGCGCGAGCTGAACGCCGAACTCGCCGCGCTCGGCACCACGTTCCAGCAGAACGTGAACGCCGCCACCCGGGCCGCCGCGCTGGTCCTGGACTCCGCCGAGGAGCTCGCCGGGCTGTCCGGGGGCGCGATCGCCGGGGCCGCCGAGAACGCCCGGGTGCTGGGCCACGACGGCCGGTACGTGCTGAGCCTGAAGAACACCTCCGGCCAGCCCGAGCTGGCCCAGCTCACCGACCGCGCGGTGCGCGAGCGGCTGCTGGCCGCCTCGCTCGGCCGGGGCGTCGAGGCCAACGGCCCGCTGGCGATCCGGATGGCCGGGCTGCGCGCCGAGCGGGCGGCGCTGCTCGGGTACCCGAGCCACGCCGCGTACGTGGTGGCGGACGAGACGGCCGGCACCGTCGAGGCGGTCTCCTCGCTGCTGGCCCGGCTGGTGGAGCCGGCGGTGGCCAACGCCCGCCGGGAGGCCGCCGAGCTGGCCCGGGCGGCCGCCGCGGACGGCATCACGGAGATCGCCGCGCACGACTGGGCGTACTACTCGGAGAAGGTCCGGCAGAGCTCCTACCAGGTGGACGCGGCCGTGCTGCGCCCGTACTTCGAGCTGGAGCGGGTGCTGCGGGACGGCGTGTTCTTCGCCGCGAACCTGGCGTACGGGGTGACCTTCACCGAGCGGCCGGAGCTGACGGCCCACCACCGGGACGCCCGGGTCTTCGAGGTGTTCGAGGAGGACGGCACCCCGCTGGGCCTGTTCATCGGCGACTTCCACGCCCGGGCGTCCAAGCGCGGCGGCGCCTGGATGGACGCGATGGTGGCCCAGTCCGGGCTGACCGGGCAGCGCCCGGTGGTGCTGAACAACCTCAACATCCCGCGCCCGGCGCCCGGCGAGCCGGTGCTGATGGACTGGGACGAGGTGCGCACGCTGTTCCACGAGTTCGGGCACGCGCTGCACGGGCTGTTCTCGGACGTGCGCTACCCGCTGTTCTCCGGCACCTCGGTGCCCCGGGACTTCGTCGAGTTCCCCTCGCAGGTCAACGAGATGTGGATGGTCCGGCCGGAGGTGCTGGCCAACTACGCCCGCCACCACGCGACCGGGGAGCCGCTGCCGGCCGAGCTGGTCGAGCGGATGACGGCGGCCGAGGGCTTCGGGCAGGGCTTCCGGACGGTGGAGTACCTGGCGGCCACGCTGCTGGACTGGGCGTGGCACACCGTGCCGCGCGGCGAGGAGGTCGCGGACGCCGAGGAGTTCGAGGCGCGGGCGCTCGCCGCGGCCGGGATCGCGGTGGACGCGATCCCGCCGCGCTACCGGACGACGTACTTCCAGCACATCTTCTCCAGCGGCTACAGCGCCGCGTACTACGCGTACATCTGGTCGGAGGTGCTGGACGCCGACACCGTGCAGTGGTTCGAGACCAACGGGCGCGCGGTGCGGGAGAGCGGTGAGCTGTTCCGGCGCGAGCTGCTGGCGCGCGGGTTCAGCCGGGACCCGCTGGAGTCCTTCCGCGCGGTGGTCGGCCGGGCTCCGGAGACCGGGCCGCTGCTGGCCCGCCGGGGGCTGGTCTGACCGTCACCGTCACGGTCAGGCCGCGGTGAGCGTGACCGTCACGGTTGTGCCCCGGCGGGTGTGCGGGAGCCGGACGCGGACGGTTCCCGCGCGCCCGCCGGTCGGCTGGTCGACCTCGACCCGGGCGCCGGCGGGGGAGACGGCGACCCGGGCCCCGTGCGGGAACGCGGCCGGGGGGAGCAGGAGTTCGCTGCCGCGCCCGGTGCCGTCGGCGTGCCAGCGGACGGTGGCGCCGTCGGCGCGGGCGTCGGTGCGGACGTCCGTGCCCGCGACGGCCACCGGGTACGGGCCGAAGGCGGGTTCGTCGCCGGGGGCGGGGCGCCCGGCCGGGTCGAGCGCGCAGTAGCCGCCGTTGCCCCGGCACCAGTACCACATCGTCCAGCCCTCGGCGAAGCCGTCCATCGCGGCGGTCTGACGGCGGACCAGCTCGGTGTTGCCCGGGGTGCGGGAGTCCGGCGGGCCCCACTCGCCGACCAGGACGGGCAGGCGGTGGGCGGCCGGGTAGCCGGTGATCGCGGCGGTGTACCGCTCCACGAAGCCGTCGGCGGGGTTCCAGTCGGCGCCGCCCTCGACCGCGGTGTCGTAGAAGTGCGGCGCGTAGCCGAGCCGGGCCGCGCCGGGGCGGGGGTCGGCGAAGCCGGGCAGGCTGGTGGGCACGCCCTGGCCGACCAGCACGGTCGGCTCGACGAACAGCCAGGCGCGGGAGTCGGCCCGGCGCACGGCGGCGATCAGGCGGCGGTACATGTCGGCCAGCCGGCCCTGCTCCAGGGCGGAGGCGGCGGCGGCCAGCACGGCCGGGTCGCTCGGGTCGCCGTCCACCGGGCCGAACGGCTCGTTGAACAGGTCGTAGCCCAGCAGCGAGCGGTGGCCGCGCAGTTCGCGGGCGAGCCGGGTGTAGAAGTCGGCCTGCCAGGCGCGCAGGTCGGGGTCGTCGTAGAGGTGGCGGAAGGCGGCCTGGACGGCGGGCTGGAAGTAGCCGGCGAACCAGTCGTCCGGGTCCGGGGTGAACGGCAGGCCGTCGTCCCGGGTGGCCCAGACGGGGACGCCGTTGGTGCCGCCGCCGAACGCGGGCCCGTAGACGTCCTGGTGGAGGTCGACCAGGACCAGCAGGCCCAGCCGGTCGGCCCGGTCGAGGAGCCGCTGGACGCGGTTCAGCTCGGTGGGGTCGAGGCGGCCGCGCCGGGGTTCCAGCCTGGTCCAGGAGACCGGCAGCCGGACCAGGGTGAAGCCCTGGGCGGCGACGGAGTCGAGGTCGGCCGGGGTGGCCTCGGCGTACTTGTCGAGGTTGAAACCGCGCAGGAGGAGCCGGCGGCCCTGGGCGTCGGTGAGGGCGGTACGGCCGTCGGCGGCGGTGGCCGTTCCGGTGGGGAAGCGGTCCGGGGGGCCGTCGTGGGCCGAGGCCGGGACGGCGGTAAGGACGGCGGTGGCGGCGAGCAGCAGGGCGACGGCGGTGCGGCGCAGGCGCATCGGGGACCTCGCACGGCGGGGGTGGGGGTGGGGCCCGATGATGCCCGGACTTGCGTGCGCCGCACAAGAGTTCGGTCTACGGAGGACTCAGTCCGCGGCCGGTTCGGGCGCGGTCGGCAGGACGGCGGTCGGCCGGTCCGCGGCGGCGGCCAGCCGGCCCCAGAGCAGGTCGGCCAGCGCCTGCACCATCCGGGCGCGCGAGCAGGGTCTGGTCTCCAGCCACCAGTCCCCGGCGGCCAGCACCATCCCGGTGATGCCCCGGCCCCAGGCCTCGGCGAGCAGGTCGCGGTCGGCGCCGAGGTCGACCTGGCTCTGTACGGCCCGGGTGATCTCCTCGGCGATCTGCCGGAGCGCGGGGGCGAGGGCGTTGCCGGCGCCGCTCGGGTCGCCGGGCTCGGGGTGGGTGAGCAGCCGGTAGACCTGGGGGCGGGCCTCGATGCCGGCGAGGTAGGTGTCCAGCACGTGCTCGACCCGGTCGCGGCGCTCCAGCGGCTCGGCGAGGGCGGCCCGGACGGCGGCCAGCAGTCCGCCGGTGTGGCGCTCGGTCAGGGCTCTGATCAGGCCGTTCCGGTCGCCGAAGTGGCGGTAGAGGATCGGCTTGGTGATGCCGGCCTCGGCGGCGATGGCGTTCATGCTGGCGCCCGGCCCCTCGCGCTGGACGACCCGGTCGGCGGCGTTGAGCAGCTGCTCGCGGCGGGGCTCTCGGGACATGCGCTGCTCCTCGGAGTTGGGGTCCGTCTGGGCGTTGACACCGGTTACCAATCAGTAGCAGACTCCGACGATGTTACCCGAGGTAACACCCCGGTCGGCCGCACACGTCTTCGGAGGCACGCACCATGAGCAGCACGTTCTCGCTGGACCCGGGCGCGGACCAGCTCGCCGTACGCGACTGGCTGCACGGCTTCGCCGCCGACGTGATGCGCCCCGCCGCGGCCGAGTGGGACGAGCGCGAGGAGACCCCCTGGCCGGTCATCCAGGAGGCCGCCAAACTCGGCATCTACTCGCTGGACTTCTACGCCCAGCAGTACTTCGACCCCTCCGGCGTCGGCATCCCGATCGCCATGGAGGAGCTGTTCTGGGGCGACGCGGGCATCGGGCTGTCCATCGTCGGCACCACCCTGGCCGCCGTCGCGGTGCTGGCCAACGGCACCGACGAGCAGATCGGCACCTGGACCCCGCAGATGTTCGGCACCCCGGAGGACGTCAAGGTGGCCGCCTTCTGCTCCTCCGAGCCGGACGCCGGCTCCGACGTCTCGGCGCTGCGCACCCGGGCGGTGTACGACGAGGCCAAGGACGAGTGGGTGCTCACCGGCACCAAGACCTGGGCCACCAACGGCGGGATCGCCGCCGTCCACGTGGTGGTCGCCACCGTCGACCCGGAGCTCGGCGCCAAGGGCCAGGCCTCCTTCGTCGTCCCGCCGGGCACCCCGGGGCTGAGCCAGGGCCAGAAGTTCAAGAAGCACGGCATCCGCGCCTCGCACACCGCCGAGGTGGTGCTGGACGGCGTCCGGGTGCCCGGCAGCTGCCTGCTCGGCGGCAAGGAGAAGCTGGACGAGCGCCTCGCCCGGGCCCGCGAGGGCGTCAAGCGCCCCGGCGGCAGGGGCAACGCGGCGATGGCCACCTTCGAGGCCTCCCGGCCGGCCGTCGGCGCGCAGGCGATCGGCATCGCCCGGGCCGCGTACGAGGTCGCGCTGGACTACGCGAGGACCCGGGAGCAGTTCGGCCGGCCGATCATCGACAACCAGGGCGTGGCCTTCCAGCTCGCCGACATGAGGACCCGGATCGACGCGGCCCGGCTGCTGGTGTGGCGGGCCTCCTGGATGGCGGTCAACAACCAGCCGTTCACGGCGGCCGAGGGCTCGATGTCCAAGCTGTACGCGGGCGAGACCGCCAAGTACGTGACCGCGCAGGCGATGCAGATCCTCGGCGGCAACGGCTTCACCCGGGAGTACCCGGTGGAGCGGATGCACCGGGACAGCGCGATCTACTCGATCTTCGAGGGGACCAGCGAGATCCAGCGGCTGGTGATCGCCCGGGCGATCTCGGGGGTGCCGATCCGCTGACCGGTCGCCCTGGCCGCCCGGGCCGGTGGGCCGTCCGTCAGCGGGCGGCCCAGAAGGTGAGGCCGGCGGCGAGCGCGCCCACCGCCGCGCCGACGGCCGTCTGCGCGGCGGTGTGGTCCCGCAGCACCACCCGGGACCACCCGATCAGCGGGACCAGCGCGCCGAGCAGCAGCCAGAGCGGGCCGAGCGCGATGGCGAGGCAGGCCACCGCGCCGGTGGCCACGGCGGTGTGCACGGAGACCTTCCACCAGACGGTGATCACCAGGATCGGGACCAGCGAGGCGAACATCGCCAGCACCAGCGCGGTCAGGTCGGCCGGGGCGTCCAGTCCGATCATCACCGCGAAGCTGAGCAGCACCGAGCCCATGATGAGCGGGAAGAGGGTCAGCCGGCGCTGCCGTCGGCCGACGTGACGGTCCGCCACGGTGCCCTTGCGCATGCCGTGGCCGATGATCAGGGTCGGGACGACGGCGGCGAACAGGGCGGCGAACAGCGCCCAGCCGATGCCCGCCCAGCCGTAGCGGAGGCCGCCCAGCAGCGGGAGCAGCACGAGGATCACGTTCTTCGGCTCCAGGCCGTCGGTGATCCGGCGGGCCAGGGCCGTCCGGCGGGTGGGGGCGGGCGGGGCGGGCACGGCCTGGGCCTCGGTCGTCATCGGGGTGGGTGCTCCGGAGGTGGGAAGGGGTGGACGGGTTCCGGCCGGATGATCGTACGGGTGCTGCTGCGACCCCTTCCGCCGGGCCCGTACCGTTCCCGCGCGGGAGCGTTCCCGCTCGGACCCGTTCCCGCGCGGACCCGTTCCCGTTCAGAACCGGGCGGGCCGGCCCTCCAGGAAGGCGGCCAGGCCCTCGCGGACGTCCGAGCCCTCCCGGGCGCGGAGCAGCCAGGGGGCCAGGACCTCGTCGGCCCGCTCGGGCGAGGCGTCCAGGACGGCCTTGGCCGCGCCGACGGTCTGGGCGGAGCGACGGGTCAGCAGCCGGGCGAAGTCCAGGGCGGCGACGTCCAGTTCGGCGTCCGGCAGGACGCGTTCGGCCAGGCCGAGCGGCAGCGCGTCCCGGCCGGCCACCAACTCGCCGGAGAACAGCAGGTACTTGGCCCGGGCCGGGCCGATCAGCCGGGCCAGCCGTACGGTCGGCACCGCCGGGTAGACCACGCCGAGCTTGGCCGGGGTGATCCCGAGCCGGGCGTCCTCGGCGACGAACCGCAGGTCGCAGGCGACGGCCAGTTGGCAGCCGCCGCCGACGCAGGCGCCGTGCACCACGGCGAGGGTCGGGTGCGGGAAGGCCGCCAGCGCCTCCTCGGCGGCGACGTTGGTCGCGTGGTAGGCCTCCGCGCGGTCCGGATCGCCGTACACCTCGGAGAGTTCGGCGATGTCCGCGCCCGCGCTGAAGGTGTTGCCGGCGCCGGTGAGCAGCAGGACGCGCACGCCCGGGTGGCCGGCCAGCTGCTCCAGCACCTTGGGCAGCGCCTGCCAGACCGCCAGGGTCACCGCGTTGCGGCGGTGCGGGCGGGCGAACTCCAGGACGGCGACGCCGTCCTCGCCGACGTACGCGTTGAGGCCGTCGGCCTGCGCGGGCAGGGCGGAGCGGTCCCGCGTGAGCAGCGGCTGGTCCATGCGCACCTCCGGTCGGTCGTGGTGGGCCAACTCTCTCAGGCGGCGCGGGCGCAGTAGTCGCCGAGGCCGTGCTCGAGCAGGGCGAAGGCGCGGCGGGCCTCCTCCAGGACGGCGGGCAGGGCGTCGGCGGCGCGCTCGCCGGCCAGCATCCGCCGGTGGTTGGCGGCGATCAGCGCGACCCGGACGGCGAGCAGCTGGGCGGTGGCGACCCGGGCGGTCAGCTCGTCGTGGGCCGGGTCCTGGGCGAGCAGTTCGGCGGCGAGCGCGGCGTGCGCCAGCCGGTCGAAGCCGTGGGTGGCGCGGGCGGTCAGCGCGGGGGTGCGGTGGATCAGCCGGACCACGTCGAGCACGATCCGGTCGTCGTTCAGCCCGGCGGCCGGGTCGAAGCGCTCCAGTGCGGCGAGGAACTGCTCGCGCAGCGCCGTCACCGCCGAGGTGCCCGGGGCGCGGTCGCGCACCGCCTGGGCCGGCTCGTCGAGGTGCTGCTCCATCGGGCCCATGACCAGGTCTTCCTTGGTGGGGAAGTAGTTGAAGACGGTCATCTTGGACACCTCGGCGGCGGCGGCGATCTCCGCGACCGAGACCTGGTCGAAGCCGCGCTCGGTGAACAGCGCGACGGCCGTGCGGAAGATCCGCATGCCGGTCTGGAACTTCTTGCGCTCGCGCAGCGGGAGGGCGTCGAGGTCGACGTCGGGGCCGAAGTCCTGTGCGGGTCGCATCGCCATGGGGGGACTGTACCAGGATCAAATGTTGACCAGGCAGAAAGATTGGTCGGGATGAAGAATTGACCGAGTCCAAAAACGCTGCGATGGTGAGGGCGTGCCGCCGGCCGCCCCGGCCCCGGCGCGAACCCGACGGACCCTGGGGGGACCCGACCATGGCCACCGCCGCCGCCGTACCCGCTGCCGCACCCGCGCCGCCGGACACCGCGCTGATGACCCCGGCCCAGCGCAAGCTGGGCATGCTGCTCTGCCTGGTCACGATCGTGCTGGCGGTGCTCGACATGAACATCGTGTCGGCCGCCACCGTGCCGATCGTCCGCGACCTCGACCCCGTCCACGGCGTGGACCGGCTGCCCTGGCTGGTCAGCGCGTTCGCCCTGGCCGCCACCGCGCTGCTGCCGCTGTACGGCAGGCTCTGCGACGTGTACGGCGCCAAGCGCGTGCTGCTCGGGGCCGTCGGCACCTTCCTGCTCGGCTCGGCGCTCTGCGGGGCGGCGCGGTCGATGGACCAGCTGATCGCCTTCCGGGCGGTGCAGGGCGTCGGCGGCGGCGGGCTGATGAGCGTCACCATGGTGGTCATCGCCCAGTTCAAGGACCCGGAGGAGCGTGGCGGCGCCAAGGGCGGGGCGGTGGGCGGGATCGTCGCCGGCCTCGGCATGGCGGTCGGCCCGCTGGTCGGCGCGCTGCTCACCGACCACCTCGGCTGGCGCTGGGTCTTCTACGTCAACCTGCCGCTCGGCCTGCTGGTGCTGGTCGGCGTCGCCCTGGTGGTCAGGCTGCCCCGGGCGACCGGCCGCCGGAGCCTGGACTTCGTCGGCGCGGCCCTCGCGGCGGCCTTCGCGACCGGGCTGCTGCTCGTCACCGAGTGGGGCGGCAAGGACCACGCCTGGACCTCCCCGGTGATCCTCGGGCTCGCTGCCGCCACCCTGGCCGCGCTCGGCCTCTTCCTGTGGCGTCAGGCCACCGCCGCCGAGCCGGTGCTGCCGCTGTCGCTGTTCCGGATCCGCGCGGTGCGGCTGGGCTTCGCGATCCAGGGGCTGGTCGGGATGGGCATGGTCGGCTCGATCATGTACGTGATGCTCTACCTGCAGATCGCCCGGGGCGTCGCCCCGACCTCGGCCAGCCTCTACCTGGTCCCGATGGCGGCCGGGATGACGGCGGCCGGCCTACTGGTCGGGCGGCTGACCGGGCGCGGCCACCCGCCCCGGACCTTCCTGGCGGCCGGCGCGGCCTGCGCCACGCTCGCCCTCGCCCTGCTCGGCCTCAGCGGGCCGGACACCGCGCTGTGGGCGGTGCTGGCCGAACTCGCCCTGCTGGGCTGCGGGCTGGGGCAGCTGATCGGCCAGCTGGTCACGGTGGTGCAGGAGACCGCGCCCCGGCACCAGCTGGGGGTGGCGACCACCGGGATCCGGTTCTTCCAGAGCCTCGGCAGCGCGCTCGGCGCGGCGCTCTTCGGCACCGTGCTGACCCGGGTCTTCGAGGCGGGCGAGCCGGGGCGGCCGCTCGGCGCGGTCCGGGCGCTGACCGGGGCGGCGCGTGAGCACGCGGTGCGCAGCTTCACGGACGCGGTGGACGTGGTCTTCCTGTCGGCGGGCGGGGTGCTGGCGCTGGCACTGGTGTGCGTGCTGCGGCTGCGGCCGGCCGAGCTGGCGGGGCCGGC
>NZ_LFVW01000442.1:0-15617 GCF_001182915.1 Kitasatospora sp. MY 5-36 | reverse complement strand
CCCGCCGCGGCCGCCCGGCCGGTGGACGCGAACCTGGCCTCCACCGGTGCGGACAGCGACCGGACCGGCCTGATCGCGGGCGTCGGCGCGCTGCTGGTCGGCGTCGGTGCGGGGGCCTTCGTGCTGGTCCGCCGCCGCCGCACCGGCTGACCGCGCGCACGGCAGTGCCGTCGTCGGCCGGACGGCTAGCGCAGGCCGGGGACGGGCAGCCCGAGGTGGTCCCGCAGGGTGGGGCCGGTGTAGTCGGTGCGGAAGACCCCGCGCTCCTGGAGCAGCGGGACCACGCGGTCGACGAACTCGTCCAGGCCGCCCGGGGTGAGGTGCGGGACGAGGATGAAGCCGTCGGCCGCGTCGCTCTGCACGAAGCGGTCGATCTCGGCGGCGACGGTGGCGGGCGCTCCGATGAAGGACTGCCGGCCGGTCAGCTCGATCACCAGTTCGCGGCTGGTCAGCCTCTTCTCCGCGGCCACCGCCCGCCACCGTTCGGCGACGGCCACCGGGTCGGCGTGCCGGACCCGGCCCTGGACCAGGCCGCTGTCCGGGTCGGGGTCGACGGCCGGCAGCGGTCCGTCCGGGTCGTGGTCGGACAGGTCGACGCCCCAGACCTGCTCCAGGAAGGCGATCGCGGTCTGCGGGCTCACCTGGGCCCGGCGGATCTCCCGGGCCCGTTCGTCCGCCTCGGCGTCGGTGTCGCCGAGGACGAAGGTGACCCCGGGCATGATCTTCAGCTCGTCCGGCTTGCGGCCGTACGCGGCGAGCCGGCGCTTGACGTCGGCGTGGAAGGCCTGGCCGTCGGCGAGGGTGGAGTGCCGGGAGAAGACCACGTCGGCGGTGGCGGCCGCGAACTCGCGCCCCTCGTCGGAGTCCCCGGCCTGGATCACCACCGGGTGGCCCTGCGGCGGCCGCGGCAGCGAGAGCCGGCCCTCGACCTCGAACTGCGGGCCGGAGTGCCGGACGGGTTCCTCCCCGGCGTCCCAGAACTCCCGTGCCAGCTGGACGGATTCGGCGGCCCGGGTGTAGCGGTCGGCGCGGTCCAGGTACCCGCCGCGGCGGAAGTTCTCCCCGGTGAAGGCGTCCGAGGAGGTGACCACGTTCCAGGCCGCGCGGCCGCCGGAGAGGTGGTCCAACGAGGCGAAGCGGCGGGCCAGTTCGTACGGCTCGTTGAAGGTCGCGTTGACGGTGGCGGCCAGGCCGAGCCGTTCGGTGACGGCGGCCAGCGCGTTCAGCACGGTGATCGACTCGGGGCGGCCGACCACGTCGAGGTCGTGGATGAGGCCCTTGGTCTCGCGCAGCCGCAGGCCCTCGGCGAGGAAGAAGAAGTCGAACTTCCCGCGCTCGGCGGTCTGCGCGAGGTGGCGGAAGGAGGAGAACTCGATGTGGCTGCCGGCGGCCGGGTCGCTCCACACCGTGGTGTTGTTGACGCCGGGGAAGTGCGCGGCGAGGTGGATCTGCTTGAGCGGTCGGTCCGTCATCGGGTCACCTCGGCGAGGGCGGGAGCGGCGGTGGAGGCGGTGGAGGCAGGGGAGGTAGGGGAGCCGTCGGCGGGGCGGGCGGCGTAGCGGCTGGCCGGGCGGGCCAGGCCGAGGTGGTCGCGCAGGGTGCGGCCGGTGTACCCGGTGCGCAGCAGTCCGGCGGCGCGCAGGGCGGGGGCGATCCGGTCGGCCAGCGCGGCGAGGTCGCGCGACGGGTCGGCGGGGGAGAGGTGGAAGCCGTCGACGCCGGTGCCGGGCGCGGTGAGCTCGGCGAGCAGCCGCTCGTCGGCGGCCCGGTCGGGCAGGGCGGACAGGGCGGCGTCGAGCCGGGCGAGGACGCGCAGGTTCTCGCCGGCCCGCAGCCGCAGTTCGGTGGCGGCGGTCAGCCGGGTGGCCCGGTCGGGGGCGTCGAGCAGGACGACGTCGGCGTGCCGGATCGCGGCGTCGACCCGGGCCCGCCCGCCCGGGGAGGTGTCCGGCGCGAGGTCGGCGGCGGCGACGGGCACCACGACCACCGGGCGGCCCTGCGGCGGGCGCGGGGGGATGGACGGGCCGCGGACGGAGAAGCGCGGGCCCTCGAAGTCGATGTAGTGCAGCTTGTCGCGGTCGATGAACCGTCCGGTGGCGGTGTCGCGGATCTCCGCGTCGTCCTCCCAGCTGTCCCAGAGCCGGGCGGCCACCTCGACGGCGTCGGCGGCCTCGGCCCACAGCTCGTCCTCGGCGGCGACGGGGCGGCGGCCGAAGGCCCGCGCCTCGGCCTCGGTCGTGGAGACGCCGACCAGCCAGCCGGCCCGGCCCTCGCTCACCCAGTCCAGGGTGTTGACCGAGATCGAGGTGTGGAAGGGCTCGGTGTGGGTGGTGGTGACGGTCGGCACCAGCCCGACCCGGCCGGTCAGCGGGGCGGTCCGGGCGAGGGCGGCGAGCGCGTCGGGGCGGCTCGGCTGGGCGGCGAAGGAGTCGTCGAGGGTGACGAAGTCCAGGGTGGCCCGCTCGGCGAGGCGGGCGAGGGCGGTGTAGTGCCCGGCGTCGAGACGGCCGGGGCTGTCGAGGGCTGCGGACAGGTGCAACTGGCGGGGCATGGTGAGCCTGGCTTCCTCGTGCGGACGCGTGCGGGCACCGGCGCGCCCGTACGGGGACACGGGTGCGCGGGGGCGCGCCGGAGCGCGGTGGCGGCCCGCGGGCGGAGCCCGTACGGGCGGGGGAGGGAGGACCGGCGCCGGGCGGGACGTCAGCCGGGCGGCGGTGGGGGAACGGTCAGCTCAGCCGCGACACGCCGCGGACCACACGCGACCGAAGTCGATGTGGCTGCGGGTGACCAGCGGGCACGAGGCGTTCACCGCTTCAGTTGACCAGGGCGTCCGGCGGTTCGTCAACCGTCGTTTCCGCCCGCCGGAGCCGCGTGGGAGTCCGGTGGGAGTCCGGTCGGGGAGCCGCCGGAGCCGCGCGGGCGCGCCCGGGTACGCCGAAGGCCCCGCCCCGCCGCTGGGGGAGCAGCGGCGGGGCGGGGCCTCGGGAGCGGGCGGTGACGCGGGCGTCAGGCCTTGGTGACGTCCTCGATCTCGTCGTCGTCCTCGCGACCGGGGGTCTTGAGGTCGAACTTGGTGATCGCGAAGCGGAACAGGAAGTAGTAGACCGCGGCGAAGGCCAGGCCGAGCGGGATGATCATCCACGGGTCGGTGGCCTTGTTCCAGGCCAGCGCGTAGTCGATCAGGCCGCCGGAGAAGGTGAAGCCGTCGTGCACGCCGAGCGCCCAGGTGACGGTCATCGAGACGGCGGTGAGCAGCGCGTGGATGACGTACAGGACCGGGGCGATGAAGACGAAGGCGAACTCGATCGGCTCGGTGACACCGGTCACGAAGGAGGTCAGGGCCAGCGAGACCATCATGCCGGTGACGGCCTTGCGGCGGTGCGCCTTGGCGGCGTGGGCGATGGCCAGCGCGGCGGCGGGCAGCGCGAACATCATGATCGGGTAGAAGCCCGACATGAACTGTCCGGCGGTCGGGTCGCCGGCGAAGAAGCGGGTCAGGTCGCCGTGCACGACGGTGCCGTCGGGCTTGGTGAAGTCACCGGTCTGGAACCAGGCGTAGGAGTTCACGAACTGGTGCATGCCGACCGGCAGCAGACCGCGGTTGACCAGGCCGAAGGCGCCCGCACCGAACGCGCCGGCGCCGATCAGGGTGTCGTTCAGGCTCTTGATGGCGTCGCCGATCGGGCCCCAGGCCAGACCGAAGAAGACGCCGACGGCGGTGCCGACGAAGGCCATGATGATCGGGACCAGGCGGCGGCCGTTGAAGAAGCCGAGCCAGTCGACCAGCTTGGTGCGGTGGTACTTCTGCCACAGCACCGCGGCCAGTAGGCCGATCACGATGCCGCCGAGCACACCCGGGTTCTGGTAGGTGGCCGCCTCGTCCTTGCCGGGGAGGATCTTGTACTCGGTGATCGGGAACGCGGTGAGCACGTTCTTGTACACCAGGAAGCCGACCAGGGCGGCGAGGGCGGTGGAGCCGTCCGCCTTCTTGGCGTAGCCGATCGCGATACCCACCGCGAAGAGCATCGGCAGAGCGTCGAAGACCGAGGTGCCGGCGGTGTTGAACACCGCGGCGACCTTGTCCCAGCCGAGGCCGTCCTTGCCGAACACGTCGTCCTGGCCGAGACGCATCAGCAGACCGGCTGCGGGGAGCACGGCGATGGGCAGCTGGAGGCTGCGACCGATCTTCTGCAGACCCTGGAGGAGGTTCTGGCCGAACTTCTTGGCGGGGCTGGGTGAGGCCGGAGCCGTGGCGGGCGCCGGTGCCTGCGCAGACTGACTCATGGGGGTGGGTTCCTAACGGCATGGCGGTCGGTCGGGGGGAAGGCACAGGGGCCGAACCGCGAACTGGTCTACACCACACGTGGTGTAGACCAGTTTTGTAGCACGGGTGGAGAAGTCGAGGAACCCCGGAAAGCGGTGTCGCCGGGAAGCGCTATGAAATCGAAACCTACTTACCGAATGGCGATCATGGTAGCGACCGCGATTGGGATTTTGGCCGACTGCGCAACAAAATCGATTTTGGCTAATCGCGCAACAAAAGCACAGCGTGCTCCGGTGGGCCCTGCCAGGCGCGTTGGGCCCGGTCGGCCGGGCTTTCGGAAATGCCGAAGGCCTCCGGACCGGTGGTCCGGAGGCCTTTGCGGGGATAACTCGGGTGACGCCCGGGTTCAGGCCTTGGTGACGTCCTCGACCTCGGCCTCGTCCTCCCGGCCGGGAGTTTTCAGGTTGAATTTGACGATGATGAACCGGAAGAGCGCGTAGTACACGACGGCGAAGCAGAGGCCGATCGGGATGATCAGCCACGGTTTGGTGGCCAGTCCCCAGTTGATCACGTAGTCGATCAGGCCGGCCGAGAAGCTGAACCCGTCGTGCACCCCGAGCCCCCAGGTCACCGCCATCGAGGCGCCGGTCAGCAGCGCGTGCACGGCGTACAGGGCCGGGGCGATGTAGGCGAAGGAGTACTCGATCGGTTCGGTGACGCCCGTCACGAAGGAGGTCAGGCCGACCGAGAGCATCAGGCCGTAGATCTCCTTGCGCCGGTGCGGCTTCGCCGAGTGCGCGATCGCGAGCGCGGCGGCCGGCAGCGCGAACATCATGATCGGGAAGAAGCCGGACTGGAACTGGCCGGCCGTCGGGTCGCCCGCCAGGAAGCGCGGGATGTCGCCGTGCACGATCGCGCCGTCCGGCCTGGTGAACTCCCCGAACTGGAACCAGACGAAGGTGTTCAGCAGCTGGTGCATGCCGATCAGCAGCAGGGCCCGGTTGAACAGGCCGAAGATGCCGGCGCCGCCCGCGCCCAGGTCGGAGAGGGTCTGCGAGAAGTCGTTCAGGCCGCGGCCGATCGGCGGCCAGACCCAGAGCGCCACCACGGCGGTCAGCATGCCGACCAGCGCGGTGATCATCGGCACCAGGCGGCGGCCGTTGAAGAAGCCGAGCCAGTCGACCAGCTTGGTGCGGTGGAACCGCACCCACAGCCAGGCCGACATCAGGCCGATCAGGATGCCGCCGAGCACCCCCGGGTTCTGGAACGTCGCGGCCGCCGCCTTCGCCGAGCTGTAGTCCACGCACTGGTCGCTGACCAGCACCGTCGGCGGCTTGCAGCTCTCCGGGAAGGCGTGCAGGACCTTGTAGTACACCAGGAAGCCGACCACGGCGGCGAGCGCCGTCGAGCCGTCCGCCTTCTTCGCCATGCCGATCGCGACGCCGATGCAGAACAGCAGCGGCAGGCCGAAGGAGGAGTCGAGCAGCGCGCCGCCGGCGGAGGCGAAGACCTTCGCGACGTTGTCCCAGCCGAGGCCGTCCTTGCCGAACACGTCCGGCTGGCCGAGGCGGTTGAGGATGCCCGCGGCGGGGAGCACCGCCACCGGGAGCTGCAGGGAGCGGCCCATCTTCTGGAGGCCGCCGTAGAAGATGTGCCATCGTTTGGCCTGCGGGGCCGTGGCGCCTGCCGAACTCATCCTTCGCCCTCCGAGAGCAGTTGCCTGCCGGGGGCCCGGCGGGACCCTCGGGCAGGGCTCGGGAACACCCGGGGCCGTTCCCGCGTTCGTCGGAGTACACATATATTGGTGTAGACCACTTGACGCAGGTCGCACTCCGGAGGCGCGAGCCCCGCTGATCGTCATCCTCGGGCGGCGATCCGGAGCCTGCCCGCCGGAATGGGCCGAAAGTGGACTAACGTGGCGGACCGGACCGGCACGGGTGATGCTGGTCGCGCCGCTCGCAGGCCGACCGCGGCCGAACCCGCGTCAGCCACCGGCACGCACCTCACCGCACGACGGTCGAGGGACACCCAGCACCAGCGCAGGACGGCACCCGGCAGAGCCGCCGAAGGGCCGAGACAGAGGGAGAAACCAGATGGCCAGCAAGGCTGAGAAGATCGTCGCCGGTCTGGGCGGCATCGACAACATCGAAGAGGTCGAGGGCTGCATCACCCGCCTGCGCACCGAGGTCAAGGACGCCTCCCTGGTCGACGAGGCCGCCCTCAAGGCCGCCGGCGCCCACGGCGTCGTGAAGATGGGCACCGCGATCCAGGTCGTCATCGGCACCGACGCCGACCCGATCGCCGCCGACATCGAGGACATGATGTGAGCTGAACCACCCAGGTTCAGCCCGCCCGGCCCGCCGACCCGCTCAGGGGGACGGCGGGCCGTGGCGCGTCCCCGCCCTCTCCGGCTCGCCTCCGGAAGCGGCCCCCCGGAGCGACTACGCTCAGTGCCTATGTCACGCATCGACGGCCGCACCCCCGACCAGCTCCGCCCGATCACCATCGAACGGGGCTGGAGCAAGCACGCCGAAGGCTCCGTCCTCATCTCCTACGGCGACACCAAGGTGCTGTGCACCGCCAGCGTCACCGAGGGCGTGCCCCGCTGGCGCAAGGGCAGCGGCGAGGGCTGGGTCACCGCCGAGTACTCCATGCTCCCGCGCGCCACCAACACCCGCGGCGACCGCGAGGCCGTCAAGGGCCGCATCGGCGGCCGCACCCACGAGATCAGCCGGCTCATCGGCCGCTCGCTGCGCGCCGTGGTCGACCACCGCGCGCTCGCCGAGAACACCATCGTCCTCGACTGCGACGTCCTCCAGGCCGACGGCGGCACCCGCACCGCCGCCATCACCGGCGCCTACGTCGCCCTGGTCGACGCCGTCGCCTGGGCCCGCGACAAGAAGCTGCTGCGCGCCAAGGGCCAGCCGATCACCGGCGGCGTCAGCGCCGTCAGCGTCGGCATCATCGACGGCGTCCCGATGCTCGACCTCCAGTACGAGGAGGACGTGCGCGCCGAGACCGACATGAACATCGTCTGCACCTCCGACGGACGCTTCGTCGAGGTCCAGGGCACCGCCGAGGGCGCCCCGTTCGACCGCGAGCTGCTCGACCGGCTGCTCGACCTCGGCAGCCTCGGCTGCGCGGAGCTCGACGAGATCCAGCGCAAGGCCCTGGAAGGCTGAACCGGCGAGGACCCCGCGGCCGTGGAGCGGAACGGACGGACGGTCAACCCGTGGGTGGGGACGGCCGTTCGGACCGGTACGGACGCGCGTACGGGCCGCGGGTGGGGCCGCGGGGCGAACGGCCCGCCGAAGGGTCGACCTGACGGTCGGCCTGCTGTACAGGCCGGGTCCGGAGACCGTACGGTTCCCGCAGCACCCCCGCTGCGGGAACCGCGCACCCCTCTGCGCGCGTCCCACCCCACGGAACCCGCGCCCCCCAGGAGGATCGGATGCCGTCGAGCATCGCCCGCCCCGCCGCCCTCGCCGTGGCCGGACTCATCGCGATCCTCCCGCTCAGCATGGTGAGCTGCTCCGCCGCCCAGAAGGCGCTCGACTGCGGCAACACCGCCGTGAGGATCACCGGCGACCTCGCCGACGTCACCCAGGCGTACGACAACGCGAGCAACGACTCGGCGGCCGCCGGGAAGGCCCTGCAGAAGCTCAAGAACGACCTCGACCAGGTCGGGAAGAACTCCAAGAACACCGACGTCGCCAAGGCCGTGACCGATCTGCAGAAGCAGGTCGAGAACGTGCAGCGGGCGGCGGACAGGAACGAGGTCCCGGACCTCAAGCCGCTCGGCAACGCGGCCGGCAACCTCACCTCGCTCTGCACCGGCTGACCGCCTCCGGCCACTCGGTAGGGTGGGCGATATGTCCACCCGCCTGATCCTCGCCACCCGCAACCAGCACAAGGTCACCGAGCTCCGCGCCATCCTGGCGGACGCCGGCCTGGACGTCGAACTCGTCGGCGCCGACGCCTACCCGGAGATCCCGGACGTCCCCGAGACCGGCGTCACCTTCGCCGAGAACGCCCTGCTCAAGGCCCACGCCCTGGCCCGCGCCACCGGCCTGCCCGCCGTCGCCGACGACTCCGGCCTCTGCGTGGACGTGCTGAACGGCGCGCCCGGCATCTTCTCCGCGCGCTGGTCCGGCAAGCACGGCGACGACCGCGCCAACCTCGACCTGCTGCTCGCCCAGCTCTCCGACATCGCCGAGCCGCACCGCGGCGCCCACTTCTTCTGCGCCGCCGCCCTCGCCCTCCCCGACGGCACCGAGCGCGTCGTCGAGGGCCGCCTCCTCGGCACCCTGCGCACCGCCCCGGCCGGCGACGGCGGCTTCGGCTACGACCCGATCCTCCAGCCCCTCGGCGAGACCCGCACCTGCGCGGAGCTCACCGCCGATGAGAAGAACGCCATCAGCCACCGCGGCAAGGCCTTCCGCGCCCTCGCCCCGGTCGTGAAGGCCCTCATCGCCTGACGCCCCGCAGTAACGAAGATGGCCCGCTCCCCTTCGATTTGAAGGGGAGCGGGCCATCTGGCCTGGTGCGCCCGGTGGGACTCGAACCCACGACACTGCGGTTCTAAGCCGCATCTCTCTTGCCAGCTGGAGTACAGGCGCGTGCCAGGTCAAGCCTACCGGCTGTCGCGCGTGGTGGTGGCACGATTCTTCCGGCGACAGTAGGTATCGGTGATGGCATGGCAGTTCGGGCAGAGCAGCCGGAGGTTGCCCGGGCGGTTGTCCGACCAGTCGCCGTTGACGTGGTCGACCTCCAGCGTCATGGGGCGTCCTCGCCACTCCGGCCCGGTGCCGCAGTCCTCGCACAGCTCGGGTCGGCCGAGTTCGGCCAGCGCACTACGGATTCGAGCGCCGGGGATTCGCTTCGCGCTCTGGGCGCGTCGGACCAGCAGTTGATCGGCTGGGATCCGCGTCGGAGCGTGCCCGCCGCGATTGTGGGCCTGTCCGGTGAAGTGCGACGTGTCGATGCCGAGGTCCTTGATGCGCCGCCCGATGTGGGCCTGGGTGCCGCCGGCCTGTCGTCGATCGAGGTAGCGTACGACGCCGGCCACGCTGTGGGATGCGGCGACGGCCTCCTGGAGCAGTTCCTTCGTGTAGATCGTCCCGGGCGTCGGGAAGTGCGAGGCGTCGACGCCGTACGCCTTGATCCGTTGCCGCAGGTACTTGCGGTTGTACTCGTTCGGCTCGCGATCGAGCGCGAGCAGCATCTCGTCGAGCGTGGTCGCGAGGGCTGCGGCTTCGGCCAGCGCCTCCTTCGAGTACTGGCGCTGACGGTAGGAGCGGCAGCCCTGGTCGAAGTGTGCGGTGTCGATGCCGTAGTGGTGGAGCCGCTTGGTGAGGTAGCTGTGTGTGCCACGCGCCATCGGGATGCCGAGCTTGCGCATCATCTCGTTCACGCTGCTCGACTCGGCGGCGAGCGAAGCCAGCAGCTCGCGGGTGTACTTGACCGGCATGATGGCCCCCAGTGCGGGCTCGTGCGGGTCCTCCCTCGGACGGGCCAACGAGCGGGGCGGGGTCGGGTTACGGGTGGCGGTGGGTTTCAGCCAGGGGGCTGACTGGATGTCGCGCGCTTCCGACCTGTGATGTTTGGCTGTTGATTACCAATTGGTACAGACCTATTGACCTATGTGGTTCAGACCACATAGCTTCTCCGCCAATTGCAACCCCCCACGTGCGTGCTCCCCCACAGGCACGCGCCGACACTCTCTCCTGGAGGACCGAGTGTTGATCCGAAACACGGCGGAGCGGCGTCCCACCGCCGCGCACCGCCGGAAGAGCCCGGCGGCCCGCGCCGGTGTGGCCTCGCTCGCGGCGGCCTCGTTGGCCGGACTGCTGATGGCGACGCTGGGTGCGGCGCCCTCGCAGGCGTCGGCGGCCGTCGACAACGCGGCCTGTCGGCCCGACGGCCTGTACCAGACCCCCGGCGTGGACGTCCCGTACTGCTCCGTCTACGACACCAGCGGGCGCGAGAAGATGGGCGCGGACCACCAGCGCCGCATCATCGGCTACTTCACCGGCTGGCGCACCGGCAAGAACGGCGACGCCCCGTACCTGGCGACCGACATCCCCTGGGACAAGGTCACCCACCTCAACTACGCCTTCGGCCACGTCGGCGGCGACAACAAGCTCTCGGTCGGCACCGACGGCCCGACCAACGAGGCCACCGGGATCTCCTTCCCCGGCGTCCCCGGTGCCGAGCTGGACCCGAGCCTGCCGTACAAGGGCCACTTCAACCTGCTGACGAAGTTCAAGAAGCAGTACCCGAACGTCAAGACCCTGATCTCGGTGGGCGGTTGGACCGAGACCGGCGGCTACTTCGGGGACGACGGCAAGCGCGTCAACTCCGGCGGCTTCTACTCGATGACCGTCAACCCGGACGGCAGCGTCAACCAGGCCGGCATCGACACCTTCGCCGCCTCCTCGGTCGACTTCATCCGCAAGTACGGCTTCAACGGCGTCGACGTCGACTACGAGTACCCGACCTCGATGAAGGACGCCGGCAACCCGCTGGACTGGCAGCTCGCCAACGCCAAGCGCGGTTCGCTGGCCAAGGGTTACGCGGCGCTGATGAAGACCCTGCGCGAGAGCCTGGACAAGGCCGGCGCCGCCGACGGCAGGCACTACCTGCTGTCGGTCGCCGCCCCGTCCTCCGGCTACCTGCTGCGCGGCATGGAGACCTTCCAGGTGGCGAAGTACCTGGACTACGTCAACATCATGTCGTACGACCTGCACGGCGCCTGGAACAAGTACGTCGGCCCGAACGCCTCGCTGTACGACGACGGCAAGGACGGCGAGCTGGCCGCCGCCAACGTCTACGGCACCGGGCAGTACGGCGGCATCGGCTACCTGAACGCCGACTGGTCGTACCACTACTTCCGCGGCTCGATGCCGGGAGGCCGGATCAACGTCGGCCTGCCGTACTACACCCGCGGCTTCAAGAACGTGCAGGGCGGCACCAACGGCCTCTGGGGCACCGCCTCGGCGACCACCTGCCCGGCCGGCTCCGGCCTGACGGCCTGCGGTGACGGCGCGGTCGGCATCGACAACATCTGGAACGACAAGGACGACGCGGGCAAGGAGTCCCCGGCCGGGTCGAACCCGATGTGGCACGCCAAGAACCTGGAGAAGGGCATCCTGCCCGACTACCTGGCCAAGTACGGCGTCTCCGACACCGCGCTGCAGGGCACCTACACCCGCAACTACAGCTCCGCGCTGGTGGCGCCGTGGCTGTGGAACGACGCCAAGAAGGTGTTCCTCTCCACCGAGGACGAGCAGTCGGTGGGCGCCAAGGCGGACTACATCGTCAACCAGGGCGCCGGCGGCGCGATGATCTGGGAGCTCGCGGGCGACTACAAGTGGGACGCGGCCGCCAACGGCGGCAAGGGCGAGTACGTGCCCGGTTCGACGCTGACCTCGCTGATGTACGACAAGTTCAAGTCGGCGGCCCCGTACGGCGCGGTCCGCGCGACGACCGCGCTGCCGCAGCAGACCCTGCCGATCGACGTGTCGTTCACCAACTTCGCGCTGGGCGACTCGAACTACCCGATCAACCCGAAGCTGCACATCGTCAACAACTCGACGCTGACCCTGCCGGGCGGCACCGAGTTCCAGTTCGACTACGGCAACTCGGCCCCGGGCAACGCCAAGGACCAGTCCGGCTTCGGCCTCCAGGTCATCAAGCAGGACAACCCGGGCCCGGGCAACGTGGGCGGCCTGAAGGGCACCTACAACCGGGTGTCGGTCAAGCTGCCGGGCTGGCAGTCGCTGGCGCCGGGCGCCTCGATCGACATGGACTTCGTCTACTACCTGCCGGTGTCCACGCCGTCGAACTGGACGGTCAACGTGGGCGGCACGCTGTACGGGATCAAGGGCGACCTGACCCGCGGCGCGGTGGACGGCGGCACGCCGACCCCGACCCCGACGCCGTCGCAGACGGCCACCCCGACGCCGACCCCCACGGGCACGCCGACCGGCACGCCGACGGCCACCCCGACCGGGACGCCGACGCCGACCGCGACCCCGACCTCGGGCACCTGCGCGGCCGCCCCGAGCTGGGACGCCGGCACCACCTACGCGACGCCCACCAAGGTCTCGTGGAAGGGCCACTACTACCAGAACAAGTGGTGGACCAAGGGCGACGACCCCGCGGCCAGCGGCTCGTGGGGCGTCTGGAGCGACCTCGGGACCTGCTGATCAGGGCGGTCCGCTGAGGTGAGGACGGCGGTGGCGGTGCACCCGGTCGGGGGGTGTGCCGCCACCGCTTCGTCGTACCGGCCGTGCTTACGCGCCGACGCTTACGCGCCGACCTTGAGGTCGCGCAGCAGCTTGGCGACGTGGCCGGTGGCCCGCACGTTGTAGAACGCGTGCTCGACCTTGCCGTGCTCGTCCACGACGATCGTGGAGCGGATGACGCCCAGGTAGGTGCGGCCGTAGTTCTGCTTCTCGCCGAAGGCGGCGTACGCCTCCAGCACCTCCTTGTCCGGGTCGGACAGCAGGGTGACCTTGAGGTTCTCGGCCTCGCGGAACTTGCCGAGCTTCTCCGGCTTGTCCGGGGAGATGCCGATGACGTCGTAGCCGGCGTCCGCGAGGACCTCCAGGTTGTCGGTGAAGTCGCAGGCCTGCTTGGTGCAGCCGGGCGTCAGGGCGGCGGGGTAGAAGTAGACGATGACCTTGCGGCCCGCGTGGTCGGCGAGGGACACCTGGTTGCCGTCGGCGTCGGACAGGCTGAAGGCGGGCGCGGTGTCGCCGGGCTGGAGACGCTCACTCACGGTCGTACTCTCCTGGATGCTGGGACGGGCGGTCGTACCACGGCAAACTTACCTCCGATGGTGGGTGGGGCCGCGCGACCGTGTGCGGCAGCTGACACACTGGGTCAGTCGCACCGATCGCAGGGATCGGATGGAACAACATCGGCGAGTGAATGGGGTGGCCCGAGTGGGCGAGGCGAGCACGCAGGACAAGTCGGCGCGGACGACCGCCCAGATCGAGGCGGACATCGAGCGGACGCGTGACCGGCTGGCGTCGACCCTGGACGAGCTGGCCGTCCGCGTCCACCCGAGCACGGTGACCGCCCAGGTCAAGGCCAAGGCGGTGGCCGCCGTCGAGGAGAAGACCGCCCGGGCGTACGTGGCCGCCAGCGGCGTGGTGGAGAAGGTCCGGGCGCAGTTCGTGGACGAGAAGGGGCAGCCGCGCCGCGAGCGGATCGTCCCGGCCGCGCTGGTCGGCGTGGGCCTGGTGCTGCTGGTCGCCTCGGCGCGCAAGCGCCGCAAGGGCTGAGCGCACAGCGGGACGGCGGGGCCGGGCGCGACGGGTGCCCGGCCTTTCGCGTGCCCGGGCTTCCGGGTGCCCGGCGCTCCGCCTGCCGGGCCTTCCGGATACCGGGCCAGCGTCACGCCCCGCGCCCGGGGGAGGTACCTTCGGGACCGTGAGTACGAACCACGAACCGACGCGCTCCGACGACGCGCAGGAGCCCGCCCGCCACGACCGGCTCGGCGAGAAGCTGCCGATCCGGATGCTGCACGACCGCGTGCTGGTGCGGATCGAGGGCGGCGAGGGCGAGCGCCGTTCGACCGGCGGCATCCTGATCCCGGCCACGGCGGAGCTGTCCAAGCGCTGTACCTGGGCGGAGGCCGTCGCGGTGGGCCAGAGCGTGCGCTCGGTGGAGCCCGGCGACCGGGTGCTGTACGACCCGGAGGACAAGCTGGAGGTCGAGGTCCGCGGCGCCACCTACGTGCTGCTGCGCGAGCGCGACCTGCACGCCGTCGCCGCCACCCGCTTCGGCGACACGGAGGGCTCGACCGGGCTGTACCTGTGACGGTCTGATCCGCTCCGTGCCCTGAGGTGCCCCCGACCCGGGTCGGGGGCACTGTGCTTTCGCGGCGGGGGTCCGCGACATGGCGGTCCGCCGCGGGGGTCGGGGGCGTTGTCGGTGCCGCGCGCTAGGGTCCCGGCATGAGTGTGCCGGTGATCGGGGACGGGGAGCGTCGGGCCAGGCTGGGGCGGCGTCAGCTGCTGGCGCCGTCGGTGCGGGCGGCGCGGGTGGAGGACGTGGCCGACGCGGTGGTCGGGCTGCACGCGACGGACGCGGCCACGGTGTACCTGTCGGCCTGCGCGCGGCTGGCCGAGCCCTCGGCGGCGGAGGTGGACCGGGCGCTGTACGAGGACGTCTCGCTGGTGAAGCTGCTGTCGATGCGGCGGACGATCTTCGCGGTGACGGAGGGCCTGGCCCCGTACGTGAGTTCGGCGGCGGCGCGGGCGATCGCGGCGAAGGAGCGGGCGACGCTGCTGAAGCACCTGCGGGACCACGCCGAGGGCTGGGACGAGGCCCGGCTGGCGGAGGCGGAGCGCGAGGTGCTGGCCGCGCTGGCCGGGCGCGGCGAGGCAACGACCAAGGAACTCTCCGAGGACGTACCGCAGTTGCGCGAGACGATGCTGATGTCGGCGGGCAAGGCGTACGAGGCGCGGCAGAGCGTGGGCAGCCGGCTGCTGCGGCTGCTGGCCTCGGACGGGCACGTGCGCCGCTGCCGTCCGCGCGGGTCGTGGCTGAGCAGCAGCTACCCGTGGGCGCTGGTGCCGCAGTGGCCGGAGGTGCCGGTGCGGGAGGCGAAGGCCGAGGTGGTGCGGCGCTGGCTGGCGGCGTACGGGCCGGCGACGGTCGAGGACGTGAAGTGGTGGACGGGCTGGACGCTGGGGGACGTCCGCCGGGCGCTGGCCGATCTCGGGGCGCTGGACGTGGCGTTGGCCGGCGGGGCGCCCGCCCTGGTGCTGCCGGGGGACGAGGGGCCGGTGGCGGAGCCGGAGCCGTGGGCGGCGCTGCTGCCCGCGCTGGACCCGGCGGTGATGGGCTGGCGCGGGCGGGACTGGTACCTGCGGCCGGAGGACGTGCCGGCGCTGTTCGACCGGGCGGGCAACGCCGGGCCGACGGTGTGGTGGTGCGGCGAGGTGGTGGGCGGCTGGACGCAGCGCGCGGACGGCGAGGTGGTGTGGCGGTTGTTCCGGGGGGCCGGGGCGGAGGCGGAGCGGGCGGTCGCGGCGGAGGCGGAGCGGTTGGCGGGCTGGCTGGGCGAGGTGCGGGTGACGCCGCGGTTCCGCACCCCGCTGGAGAAGGAGCTCAGGGGCTGACCGGGAGCCGATCGGGGGCTCAGGGCGTCGGGGGCGGCGGCACCGGGTGGCTCGCGGGGCCGCCGGTGGCGCTGGGCAGGGCCGTGGGGCGGGTCGGCTGGACCAGGGTGGGCTTCGGGGTGGGGCTGGGCTGCTCCGGGTCCGTGGTCGTCGGCCTGGTGGCCTGCGGGCTGGGGGTGTTGGGGCCGGTGGGGGGCTGGCCGGTGGCGGCGGGG
>NZ_LFVW01000441.1:0-9861 GCF_001182915.1 Kitasatospora sp. MY 5-36 | reverse complement strand
GTCCGGCCGCCGTCCCCGCCGCCGCCGACGCCGGTCCGCCCGCCGGGTCCCCGCGCGCCGCCGCTCGGCCCGACGGCCGTCGTCGGGTGGCTGGCATCTCGTGCTGCCTGGCTGGTTTCGTCATGGCCGCGGTCGTGCTCTGGTCGCCGTGGCCGTCTGCCGCGTGGTCAGCGGGAGCGTGGCCTGCCGACCTCTTGGATCCTGCCAACCTTCGGGGCGTGTCGGGCCCGTCTATGGCCGGTACCGGTCGGCGAGGTCGCCGTAGCCGCCCGCTGTCCAGACCGTCTTGCGGAACTCCGCGAGGCCGAGCGACCCGGTGCCCTGTCCGGCGGCGGGCGGGAAGTGCGTGGTGCCGCAACGGGCGCAGTACCAGGCCTGGTTCCAGAGCCGTTCGGCCCGGGGCCGGCCTGCCAGGTGCCGCCGCCTGGCGAGGAACAGTGCGGTCGCGCCCGCCAGCAGGGCGATCGCGACGGCCAGGATCAGACACGACCCCCAGAGCGGGACCAGCGCGTCGTTCGCGTCGGCGAGCGCGGCCGCCGTGTGCGTGGCCGGGGAAGCCGGAGCGGCCTTCGGAAGGTCGCCCGGGAGGAGGTCGGTGGGGAAGTCGTTCGGGAACCCCGGGTGCGCGGTCACCCAGTCCGGCGGCGAGAGGTCGGGCTTCCGGGCAACGGGCGCGTCGCGCGCCATGGTCCCCTGGACGAAGGTGAAGACCGCCCCGACCAGCGTCACGAAGCCCAGGGATGCCAGCGTCTGGACCGCCGTGCCGACCGCGGGCGGCGCGGGCGCCAGGGCCCGGCCGAGGGCGGAGACCTCCTCGCGGGTCTCAACGCGGCCGTCGCGGCCGGAGGAGCGCACGGTGACGTTCCGCCGCTCGCCCAGGTGGACCGCCGGCACACTGCGGACCTGGTCGGTCAGCGCGCAGCTCGGGCAGGGCGTCAGGGCACCGGGCGGCGGTGGCGCAAAGACGGCGTCGTTGATCGGCATGTACGGAAATCCCCCCAGGAGCAACGATGGTCGGGCGACCGTTCGTATCCGGGTGGACGCAGCCGCACGGCCTCCGGTTGCCACTGCCCCGACCGCCCCCGTGCCCGCCGCTGCGCCCCACCTGCTCCGGAAGGCGGCCACGCCGCCCGACCGCCGCCCTTCCTTCAACACGATGGGCACGGGCGGGCAGAGACGCCTTGGAGAGTCTCCGGCAGGCGACGGGCCATCGTCGCCTACCGCGGCCGCGTCCACCCGGCCGTCGACCGGGACTCCGCCGACGCGATCGACGAGGCCGTCGCCGACCCCGGTCGGGCGCGTAGTAGGCCACCCGTACGACCCGGACGGTCTCGCCGGCGGTGTCGTCCGACAGGCGGTCATGACCGTTTGACGGGCGATATTGACCGGTGCAGTCGAACTTTCGGTACGGTCAGCTCATGGAAGAGCTGCCCGAGGGCGTGGACCGCGACATCCTGGACCGCCGGATAGGCCGTGCGATCAGGGCGATCCGGGACGCGTCCGGCTGCACGCTCCATGAAGCACTCGACGTGTTCACACAGCGGTACGAGGAGCTCCGCCGTGATCGGCCCGGTGACTTCCGGCTGAGCCGCGAGGAGTACAGCCGGGACGTCTACACCTGATCCGAGCGAACCCGCCGGGCAGTCGGTCGAGGTCGCCTGTCAGCGGACACGGGTGACCGAGCAGACCGGCCAGGAGGCCACCCGCGGGGGCCGGCACGTCGTCGACGCGGTGAAGGCGCTGCCGGCGTGCGAGCGGCTCCGTGATGAGGCGCTCGCCCTGCTGGCCGCCGAGGAAGAGGCCGCGGCCGAAGGCCGGCTCGGTGCCGTCCGGTAGATGCGTACCGGACGGCACGACGCCGTCGGCCCGCTGATGGAGACCGTCCAGGTGCCACCGTCCACGGGAGCACCGCCCTTGGCATCGACGGTGCGGTCAGCCGCGACGCCGACGGCGCATCCGTGACCCTGCTGCCCGGCCTGCGCTCGCAGCAGGAGCTGCTCCTGGACGCCTGGGAGCTCGCGCGGGACGCGGTCGATCGCCTCGCCCTTCAACCCACCGAGCGCTGAACCACGGGCCCACCCGGGCCGCTCATGAGAGTGGGCCCGAGACGCATCAACTCACGGGAGGATGCCCCGCGCGCCCAGCGGACCGCTCGGCTGCTCCGTTCCGGTGTGTTTTGAAAGATCCTGTCGATTGATCATGCGTTGAGCAGGGGACTTGCAGGATCTGGGACTTGAGATCCTGGTTGTCTGGCCTGTGGTTCTGCTGCCGTGATTGATCGTTCATGGGCTGTGGCCTGAGGGTTTGCAGAATCTGGGACCGATGTTCGGGTCGGTCGGGAGAACCTGTGGGTGGTCAGGGGAGCAGGGGCCGGCCGTTCTGCCCGCGGACGGCTCGGTAGCCTCGCCCGATGCGCATCCTGTTCACGTTCATCGGTGGCAGCGGCCACTTCCGTCCCCTCATCCCGGTGGCCCGTGCGGCGCAGGCCGCCGGACACACCGTCGCGGTCGCGGGCAGCGGCGGCAGAACGGCCGAGATCACGGCGGCCGGGTTCATCGCCTTCGCCACCAGCGAGCCGCGGGTAGGTACGACGGGTTCTGCGGGCGCGGCGGCCGTGCCCGTCGACGTACCCGATCCGGCGGCTGACCTGCGGCAGCTCGCCGAGGGCTTCGCCCGGCGCGGCGGGAGACGGCAGGCTGCTGCGGTGCTGGACATCGCCCGCGATTGGAAGCCCGATGTCCTGGTGCGCGACGAGGTCGACTTCGGCAGCTCGATCGCGGCCGAGGTGCTCGGGATACCCTGTGCGACCGTCATCGTGCTGGCCGCCGGGGGCTTCCTTCGCAAGGAGGTCGTCGCGGGGCCGCTGCACGAGCTGCGCTCCGAGTACGGCCTGCCGGCCGACCCCGGGCTCGCGATGCTGGACCGGGACGTGGTCCTGTCGCCGTCCCCGCACGCCTTCCGGGACCCGCGCTTCCCGTTGCCCGCCCACGCGTTCGCGTTCCGGCCGGGCCCGGCCGTCCCCGCAGCCCCCGTGCGGGACACCCCCACCGTGTACTTCACGCTCGGCACCGTCTACACCAGCACCGAGCTGTTCGCCCGGGTCCTGACCGGGCTCCAGGGACTCGCGGCGAACGTGGTCACGACGGTCGGCTCCCAGGTCGACCCCGCGCTGTTCGGGCCAATGCCGCCGAACGTCCGGATCGAGCGCTTCGTCCCGCAGGATCAACTGCTGCCGCAGTGCAGCCTGGTGGTCTCGCACGGCGGCTCCGGCAGCCTGCTCGGCACGCTCGCCCACGGCCTGCCCTCGGTGCTGCTGCCGCTCGGCGCGGACCAGCCGTACAACGCGCGGCGGTGCGTCGAACTCGGTACCGCCCGGGTGCTGGACCCGGTCACCGTGACCCCGGACGAGGTGCGCGAGACGGTGTCGGCGGTACTGGCCGACGAAGGCTACCGCCATGCCGCCGAGCGGCTTCAGCGCGAGACCAACGCCCTGCCCGGACCGGAGCAGACCGTTCCCCTGCTCGAAGCACTCCGCTGAGCATCCCGCGTCCCCGTATCGGCCCCGCCCGCTGACGGCCCCGCACGTCGTGGCGGTTGGAAGGTACGGCCGGGCTGGACGCGGCTGCCGCCGTGCTCGGCCTGCCCCGCCGCCCGGAGCCGGGACGTGCGTGGGTCCGCTGGCCGCACCGTCCGGCCCTCGGCGGCGGCCACGCGTTTCCCCCGGACAGAAGGATCGGTACCGCACTGCCGCGCCGCGGTCCCGACCCGCGATCCGACCCGGCGGCCCGGGACGCCCCGGCGGCTGCGCGCGGTCGGCCGGCGCTCTGCGGGGTGGCCGTTCTGGTTCTGCTTCGGAGCGGAGCGGCTCCTGGTGGCCGAGGCCGATCTCGACTGTGCTCCCGTCGGCGAGTCGCAGGGTCTCCTTGTGTCTGCGCGGCACGTCGAGGTGCCCTTCCCGCTCGCGGTACTGGGTGGCTGCGGCGAGGTTTCGGGCCTCTTTCTCCGCGTGTGTCACCTTCGCGGCCGGCTTCTTCGGGCGGCCGGTCAGTTCCGGTCGGCGACGCCGGCCTCCAGGACGGAGACCACGGCGAACAGCGAGAAGCAGACGGCGCCGAGGCCGACCAGGACCCGGGCCGCGACCGTCACGTCCGGGTCGGCCGACTCGAACAGGAACGCCGACATGAACAGGCACAGCAGTGTGGTGCCGACCGGGACCAGCGGGACGCGGCCGGCCGGCGGCGCGGCACGGCGCCAGCCGAGGGCGAGCAGCAGCACCGCGCTCAGCACTGTCCAGCACAGCAGACCCAGCCCGATCTGCACGTACCCGGTGGCCAGTTGACCGGGCCGGGGGTCCAGGGCGACGACGACCAGGCCCCCGGTGATGTCCATGGCGCCGAGCACGGCGGCCGGGACGAGCCACCAGACCCGCTCCCGCCGGGTGTAGGTGTTCCGGATCTGCCGCAGCAGGGTGATCACCAGCCCGATCAGGGCGGTGCAGACGATCGCCTGGTCGACCACCACGTGCCCGGCCGTGAAGCGCCCGTCCGAGTCCCCGCCGCCCCCGTTGGCCAGCATGACGGTCGCCCACGCCCAGGCGGCGGCGGCCGCAAGGACCGGGACCGCCACCAGCGCCCGGGCCGCAGACCGGCCGAACGGCGCGGGCGAGCGCGGCGGGGAACCCTCCGGCAGGACGGCGTTCTGCCCGATCAGCGTGAAGCGGGTGGCGACCGCGGCCACCGACGAGACGCACACGCAGACCAGGCCGATGCCGAGGACCACGCTGCCGGCCACGAAGTCGGCCACCGGCCGGTGGCTCTCCGCCAGCAGGCCCAGCCCGTAGCCGACGGCGGCCCCGGCCACCGCGAAGCCGAACGCCGGGTAGCCGATCCGGTCCAACGCGCCGAAACGGCCGATCAGTTGCCGCACGACGGTCGCCGCGACGGCGAACAGGCAGAGACAGACGGCGGCCAGGAAGACCAGCGTCAGGCCCGCGACCCGGGCGCTCGGCCCGGTGGAGTGCGCGAGGACGTAGCCGCCGAGCGCGGCCGACACCGCGCCCATGAGCAGCGGAATCGCCCGGAGCAGCACGCTCATTCCGTGGTTCACCAGGTCTCCTCGTTCCCTCGCGCTCGCCGGTCCCGGGCGGCAGTCAGTGTTCAGCCCACCGGGTCTCCGGCCGGGACCCCGGCGGCGGGTGTCCACGGATTTCGTCCGATCGGCTCACGGCTGCTCCGTCCCGACTGGATCCCAGATCACGTGTCCCGCACCCTTCTCGCTGCCGGCCCCGGGAATCCCGGACCGGCTGGCTCTTCCAGCTCGGGGGAGCGTACGGCGGGACAGTGACAGCCCGTACCGGCGAGCACTTCACCGCGCTGGTCAGGACCACTTGGCAATCGGTCAGGACCGCGTGTCAGAGGACATCGGGCTCAGCCCCGCGCTCGACCCGAGGCCCTGACCGGGTACCCGCCGGTGGCCCTGATCGTCACCGGCGCCGGAGCGATGTCCCGGTCAGTCTTCCAGGTCCGACCAGATGTTGAGACTGCCGTCCTCGACGACCCACTCGTGGTAGCCGAGCCTGCGGCCGATCTCCTCGAACCGGCTCAGCCGCGCCGGGCCAATGGGGATGAAGTACACCTTCATCGCCCGCTCAGGCTCCGGAGGACTCGCGCACCGTCAGGTCCGGCAGGAGGTCCAGGTGGTGCACCGGCAGGGCGGGGCCGGTGGCGGCCAGCCGGCGGACCAGGAGGTCCACCGCGGCGGCGCCGACGGCGCGCTTGGGCGGGGCCACGGCGGTCAGCGGCGGGGCGCCGAGGGCGGCGAACACGTCGTCGTAGGCGACCAGGGCGAGGTCCTCGGGGATCCGTACGCCGCGGGTGCGCAGCAGGGGCAGCAGTTGCAGGGCGTCCTGGTCGTTGTGCACGAGGGCGGCGCGGACCCCGTCGGCGACCGCCTCGGCGAGCCGGGCGGCGACGGAGTCGACGCCGGCGGCCGGGGTGCGGACGTCGATGACGGGTTCGGCGGGCAGGTCGAGGGTGCGGCAGGCGTCGGTGTAGCCCAGGCGGACCTGGTAGGCCGTCCAGGTGTCGGTGCGGGCCGCCAGGGCCACCCGGCGGTGGCCGAGGGAGGTGAGGTGGCGCAAGGCGAGCAGGACGCCGTGGCGGTGGTCGGAGCCGACCGCGTCGAGGGCCGCGGCGGGGCTGCCGGGGGCCGGGCGTCGTTCCAGCAGGACGGCGGGGACGGGGAGTTCGGCCGTCCAGGCGTGGTCCTCGGGGCGGTCGGCGGCGGTCCAGTTCGGGGCGAGCAGAAGGCCCTGGGCGCCGGAGGCGAGGAGCTGGTCGACCTGGACGCGGTCGGCGCTGGCCTCGTAGGAGGAGATGCCGAGGACCAGGTGCGCGCCGGCCTCGGCAGCGGCGGTGCGCGCGCCGGCGATGACCTCGTCGAAGTACTGCACCACGGCGGGGACGAGCAGGCCCAGGGTGGGGGCCTCGGCGGGCCGGGGCGGCACGGGGGCGGGGGCGTCCGCGGGGCCGCCGAAGGAGACGGAGCCGTGGGTGCGGCGGAGCAGGCCCGCGTCGGCGAGGCTCGCGACGTCCCGGCGGACGGTGACGGCGGGCAGGCCGAGCCGCTCGGCGAGGTCCACCACCCGGACGGTGCCCAGGCCGCGCACCGTGTCGAGGATGCGGGCGCGGCGATCGTCCGCCGGGATCGGCATGGCACTCCCTGTCGGTGGGCCGGTCTGTCGAGGTGGACAGGAACCTACCATTCGGTCACCGGGCGGACGGCCGGTGCGGGCTCCCCGCGGGCCCGGGCCGGGGGCCGGCGCGCGCCCGCGGGGCGGGAGGGGTCAGGAGCCGTAGCGCTCCTCGGGGACGGCGGGGCCGAGGTCGGGGCCCTCGACCAGTTCGACGCGGTCGCCCGGGCGGTGGAGTTCGAGGACCAGCAGCTCGTTGGCGCCGGCCCGCCAGAGCGGCGCGGGGGCGTAGAGGGTGCGCTGCGGGCCGCGGTCCCAGTAGCGGCCGAGCGCGAAGCCGTTCAGCCAGACCATGCCCTTGGTGAAGCCGGGCAGGGCGAGGAAGCCGTCGGCGGGGGTGTCGACGGTCAGTTCGGCGCGGTGGAAGCCGGGGCCGTCGGCGGTGGAGGGCGCGCCGAGGGCGAGGGCCGTCAGGTCGTCGAGGGGCAGCGGGCGTATCTCCCAGCCGAACTGGTACTGCCGGTCGACCCGGACACCGCCGGTGATGCCCTTGGGGTCGTGCAGCAGCGGGCCGTAGTTGATCCGGCCGAGGTTCTCGACGAGCAGTTCCAGGACGGCGCCGCCCTCGGGTACCCGCAGCGGCAGGGCCTGTTCGGGGTGGTTGCGGTCGAGGACGCCGAGGGGCTCGCCGTCGAGGAAGACCTGGGCGCGGTCGGCGAGGCCGTCCACCCGCAGTTCACCGTGGGCGAGCGGGCCGCGCAGACGGGTGCGGTAGTGGATGAGGCCGAGGTTCTGGCCGAGCCGCTCCATCGGGAGGGGCTCGGGGAGGCGGTGCGCGGTGGAGAGTTCGCCGAGGGCGCCGCCGGCGCCGAGCAGCGGGCGGCCGGCGGTGACGGGGGCGCTGCGGGGGGCGAGGCGGGCGGGCAGCGGCGGCAGCGGGTGGGGGTTGGGGCCGAGGTGGCGTTCGATCACCGCGCGGAAGAGGTGGAACTTCTCGGTGAGTTCGCCGGCTTCGCCGACCGGGGCGTCGTAGTCGTAGCTGGTGACGTCCGGCTGGTAGCTCGTGCCGTCGTGGTTGGCGCCGTTCCACCAGCCGAAGTTGGTGCCGCCGTGGCCCATGTACATGTTGACGGAGGCGCCGGCGGCGAGCTGGGCGTCGAGGACCTCGGCGGCGTCCTCGGCGTCGCGCACGTGGTGCGGTGCGCCCCAGTGGTCGAACCAGCCGCACCAGTACTCCATGGTGACCAGCGGGCCGACCGGCTGGTGGCGGCGCAGGCAGGCGAGGGACTCCTCGGGGCGGGAGCCGAAGGTGCCGGTGGTGAGGAGTCCGGGCACCCGGCCGCCGAGCTGGAAGCCGTCCTCGGCACCGTCGGCGGTGAACAGCAGGACGTCGACGCCGCGGGCGACCAGGGCGTCCCTCAGATGTTCGAGGTAGGCGGTGTCGTTGCCGTAGCTGCCGTACTCGTTCTCCACGGCGACGGCGACCACCGGGCCGCCGTGGGAGGAGAGCAGCGGGAGCAGTACGGGCACCAGGTGGTCGAACCAGGCGTCCACGGCGGCGAGGAAGGGCGGGTCGAGGCGGCGCAGCCGCATCGCGGGGTCGGCGAGCAGCCAGCCGGGCAGGCCGCCGAACTCCCATTCGGCGCAGATGTAGGGGCCCGGGCGGACGATGACGTCGAGGCCGAGGTCGCCGGCGGCGCGGACGAAGGCGGCGAGGTCGCGGTCGCCGGTGAAGTCGGCGCGGCCGGGGGTGGGCTGGTGGAAGTTCCAGGCGACGTAGGTCTCGACGGTGTTGACGCCCATGGCGCGCAGCCGGGTGAGGCGGTCGGTCCACTGTTGGGGGCGGATGCGGAAGTAGTGGACGGCGGCGGAGACGATCCGGTGCGGACGTCCGCCGCGCAGGAAGGTGTCGCCGTCGGTGGTGAGGGCGGGGTGGGGGGCCTGGTCGGCCATCGGGTCCTCCGCGGGAGGGGAGCGGGAGTGAGGGGGGTGTGGGGACCTCGGTGGGTCCGGGCGCACGGCTGCGCGGGTGGCCGCGGGCGGATCGGCGGCGGCCACCGTGGTCACCCTAGGAGTTCGGTGATCGCACGGTCAATCGATCGGCGATCATCGGCTTTATTGATCAATTTCCGATCGAACGATACTCTTCGATCGGAATATCATCGGCTGACCGCTTCCGGACGACGCGTCGGCCGGCACGACGGATGGAGGCCGGAATGGCCATCTCGGGGGAAGAGCGCCGCAGGCTGATCGTGTCGGCCGTCGGCGAGCTCGGCGGGCGGGTCCGCCTCACGGAGCTGGCCGACCGGCTGGGCATCCCGGCCGTGACGGTCCGCCGGGACGTCGCCGCGCTCGCCGACGCCGGCCGGCTCTCCCGCTCGCACGGCTTCGTCTCCCTGGAACGCCCGGACGACGGCGCCCGGCCGCCGCTCGCCCCCGGCCCCGGGCAGGGCCGCGCCCTCGGCCTGCTGGTGCCCTCGGTCGGCTCCTACTTCGACGAGGTGATCGCCGGGGCCCGGGCCGCCGCCGCGGCCGCCGGGGCCCGGCTGGTCCTGGGCATCGCCCCGTACGGGGCGGGCGGCGACCGGCTACAGGCCGAACGCCTGCTGGAGTCCGGAGCCGAGGGCCTGCTGCTGGCCCCGGGGCTGGTCCCGGGCCGGACGGCCGAGGACTACGCCTGGCTGGACGCCCTGCCGGTGCCCGCCGTGCTGGTGGAGCGCCGTTCCCCCACCCCGGACGGCCCCGGGGCCGGACTGGACACCGTGGCCTCCGACCACCGGCACGGGGTCCTGAGCGCCCTGCGCCACCTGGCCGGGCTCGGCCACGGGAGCGTGCTGCTGGCCGCCCGCGGCGACTCCTGGACGGCCGCCGAGGTGCGGGCCGGATACCGGGAGGGCACCCGGCTGCTCGGACTGCCCGACCTGCCGGCGCTGGACATGCTCGGGCCGGGCAACCTGCCGGCCGATCCCGAGCCGCTGGTGGCACGGATCGCCGAGGCCGCGCGGTCCGGGACCCGGGCGCTGCTCGTCCACAACGACCAGGACGCGCTGCGGCTGGCGCCGCTGCTGCGCGCGCACGGCCTGGCGGTGCCCGCGGACGTGGCACTGGTCGCCTACGACGACGTCTTCGCCGCGCTCGCCGCGTCGATCTTCGCCGAGCTGTCGCCGTCC
>NZ_LFVW01000440.1:0-9868 GCF_001182915.1 Kitasatospora sp. MY 5-36 | reverse complement strand
CGGGCCCCGCCCGGCCCGCGGACCGGAACGGGGCCAGGAGCCGGACCGCGCGCCCCCGGGGCCGTCGTCACACTCCCGTCGCCCCGCGGGCGGGGGCGAGGACGGGCCCTACGACCCCAGCGGCAGCGCCGCCGGCTCCAGCAACCGCACCGCGACGTCCGGGGCGAACCCGCTGTCGTGCGCGACCCGCCGGGCGAACTCCGTGACCCCGGCCAGCTGCCGCTCGCCGAGCGAGAAGTCGAGCGCCTCGCTGAAGTACCGCTCCAGCACGTCCGCCCCGATGGTCTCCCAGCGGGCGGCCTGCTCGGCGACCTTGGTGGCCTCCACCAGCGACAGGTCGCGGGACTCCAGGAAGGCCCGGTGCACCGCGGCGGTCATCTCCGGGGCGCGCTCGGCGAACTCGCGCCGCACCGCCCAGACCGCGAAGACGAAGGGCAGTCCGGTCCACTCCTTCCACATCTCGCCGAGGTCGTGGACGGTCAGCCCGAGGTCGGCGGCCTGCCCGAGGTAGGCGCGCAGGGCCGGGTCGCCGATCAGGACGGCGGCGTCGGCCTCGGCGAGCATGGAGCCGAGGTCCGGCGGGCAGCTGAAGTAGTCCGGGCGCACGCCCTCGCGCTCCTCCAGGAGCAGCCGGGCGAGCCGTACGGAGGTGCGGCTGGTGGAGCCGAGGGCGACCCGGCGGCCGTCGAGGTCGGCGAGCGGCACCTTGCTCACGATCAGGCAGGACATCACCGGGCCGTCGCTGCCGACCGCGATGTCCGGCAGGACGAGCAGGTCCTCCGCGTTGCGCAGGTACTCCACGCAGGTGATGGGGCCGATGTCCAGGGCGCCGTCGACGAGCTGGTCGCTCAGCTTCTCCGGGGTGTCCTTGGTGAGATCCAGATCGAGCAGGTTGCCGGTCCTGGCGAGCCCCCAGTAGAGGGGGACGCAGTTCAGGAACTGGATGTGGCCGACCCGCGGCCTGACCGGGGTGTCCTGCCGGGGCTCCCGCGTCCGCGCGTCCGGTGTTCGTGCTTCCGGTGCTGCCACTGCGCCGCTCCCTTGCTGTTCGTGCCTCCCCGCAGCGTATGCCTGCTGTCGGCGTTGGCTCGCACCGGCCACCCGACACGCCTTCACGCGCCGCCGGCGGGCCTTTCCGCGCCCGCCCCCACCCTGACGAACGGCCTGACGCACGGCCTGACGCACACCCTCCCGACCGGCCGACGGCCGCCCGGCAACCGACCCGGCGAACACCCGCAACAGCCTTGCGCCCGGCCCCTGTGAGCGCCTCAGGACCGCCCTACGACACGCGCCTTCCATGCCGTAAGTGACCTCTGGTCGTCACAGCGGCCGCATGCTAGCGTTGCCCTCAGTTGCAGTTTGATTCCCCTTGCAGTACTTGAAGCCTGCGGAGCATGTAACCGCAGGCTTTTTGTAGTTTTTCAGCAATATCGAAAAATTTCGGACACGTCCGGAGGCAGGGCGATCAGCGCAGCGGACCGGGTGCCACACGGTGTGGCCCCCGACACGCCTCGCAAGGAGAACGGCATGGCCACGGGAACCGTCAAGTGGTTCAACGCTGAGAAGGGCTTCGGCTTCATCGCCCAGGAGGGCGGCGGCCCGGACGTCTTCGTCCACTACTCCGCCATCAACGCGAACGGCTTCCGTTCGCTGGAGGAGAACCAGGCGGTCACCTTCGACGTCACCCAGGGCCCGAAGGGCCCGCAGGCGGAGAACGTCACCGCTGTCTGACCATCCTCTGATGATCTGATCGCTCGTGGACCCCGACGGGTCCGCCGGCGGCTCCCGACAGCCGCCACCATGAGCACAAGAGCAGTACCCAAGGGGGCCCGCCCGTCCGGCGGGCCCCCTGCCTTTTTGCGAACGCCTTCCGGCCGAACTCCACTCGAACGTCACTCGAACATCGAACGGGTGGTTCGGGCCGGGAAGTTCGGGTGCGGAGAAAAGGAATGCGGAAAGGGCCCTCCCCCGTCACCGGGAGAGGGCCCTTTCCGTCCGGTCGATCGGACGTCCCCTCTGGCGTCCGATCGGGCATTCGGCCCCCGGCTGAGCGGCCGGACCGGAGGCCGAACGAGCCTCAGGCCGCGGCCGTGGCCGCTCCGCCCTGGGCGGCGACGACGGCCGGCTTGGCGTCCTCCTCGTACAGGTCCCCGGACGGGTTGTTGTACGCGGCGACGTCCAGGATCTTCTCCCGGGCGGCGACCACGATCGGCACGACGACCTGGCCGGCGACGTTGGTCGCGGTGCGCATCATGTCCAGGATCGGGTCGATGGCGAGCAGCAGGCCGACGCCCTCCAGCGGCAGGCCCAGGGTGGACAGGGTCAGCGTCAGCATGATGATCGCGCCGGTGAGGCCCGCGGTGGCGGCCGAGCCGACCACCGAGACGAAGGCGATCAGGATGTAGTCCTTGATGCCCAGCTCGATGTTGAAGACCTGGGCGACGAAGATCGCGGCGACGGCCGGGTAGATCGAGGCGCAGCCGTCCATCTTGGTGGTGGCGCCAAACGGCACGGAGAAGGACGCGTACTCGCTCGGGACGCCGAGGCGCTCGGTGACGCGGCGGGTGACCGGCAGGGTGCCGACCGAGGAGCGGGAGACGAAGGCCAGCTGGATGGCGGGCCAGGCGCCCTTGAAGAAGTGCAGCGGGTTGAGCCCGGCGGCGAAGCGCAGCACCAGCGAGTAGACGACGAACAGCACCAGCGCGCAGCCGAGGTAGATGTCCAGGGTCAGCGTGGCGAAGGGCTTGAGCAGGTCCCAGCCGTACTTGGCGACGGACTTGCCGATCAGGCCGAGGGTGCCGAGCGGGGAGAGCCGGATGACCCACCACAGGGCGGTCTGGGTCAGCTCCAGCACGGACTCGCTGAGCTTGAGGACCGGCTCGGCCTTGGCGCCGAGCTTGATGATCGCCGCGCCGACCACGACCGCCAGGAAGACGATCTGGAGCACGTTCACCTTGGCGAACGAGTCGACGATGTTGGTCGGGAAGATCCCGGTCAGGAAGTCGATCCAGGTGCCCTTGGAGTCGAGCGCCTTGAGGCCCTCGGTCTTCAGGTTGGTGCCCTCGCCCGGGTTGGTCAGCAGGCCCAGGCCGATGCCGATGCCGACCGAGATCAGCGAGGTGATCATGAACCAGAGCAGCGTGCGGGTGGCCAGGCGGGCCGCGTTGGTGACGTTGCGCAGGTTGGCGACGCTCACCACGATCGCGGTGAACACCAGCGGCGGGACGGCGACCTTGAGCAGCTGGACGAAGATCTTGCCGATCGTCTCCAGGGTGGTGGCCAGCCAGGAGATGTCGGCGGCGCGGGCCAGGTAGCCGAGGCCGACGCCGAGCACGAGGCCGGCGACGATCTGCACCCAGAAGGGCGTCTTGCGGATGCGGGCGAGCACGGACGGCGACGAGGTCGCCTCGGGCGCTGTGGACATGGGGGAGCGTCTCCGGGGGAGGGCGTTGCTGACGGTGAGGTGGGGGCGGAGCAGGCGGCACGGCGCGGGGCCGGACGAAGGGGTCGGCCCCCGGTCAGGGGCGTGCCGCCGCGGTACAGCTCGGGGCGGTACAGCGCATGGCGCGGCAACGGCCCATGGCGCGACAACGGCGCGGACTGTCCACAGCACCGGTCAGAGCACACGGGCGGGCGGCGCCGGGCAGCGGGCCCGGGCCGTGCATCCGCAGTGCGTCTGAGGCTGTCATGGCCGATACGTTAGCAGCAAAGGTTTGAGATGTTCAAAGTACTTGTTTGAGGTCACGGAGAGTTCCTGCCCACCCGAACCCCGCCGCGAACCCGCGCTCCGGACACGAACGAAGCTGACGCCCCATCAGATCGACTCGATAGCCCGATTGACCGCTGAGCGGTTATACGTATAACTTTGGCGGCGTCCCCGACCCTGCCTGCCCACCCGGAGAGGACGCCGATGGGCTACCTCGCCCTGCTCCGTGCCCCGCACGTCACCCGCCTGCTGTTCGGCACCCTGCTCGGCCGCCTGCCCGCCGGCATGACCGCCCTCGTCATCGCCCTCGCGCTGCGCGACGCCGGAGTGGCGTACGGCCGGGTCGGACTGGCCACCTCCTGCTACGCGATCGCCGCCGCCGTCGGCGGGCCGGTGCTCGGCCGGATCATCGACCGCACCGGACAGCCGCGCGTCCTGCTCGCCTCCGCCGTGGTGGCCGGCGGCGGGTACGCGCTGCTCGCCCTCGCCCCCGGCTCCGCGATCGGCGCGCCGGTCGGGGCCGCGATCGCCGGCCTCGCCATGCCCCCGCTGGAACCCTGCCTGCGCTCGCTCTGGCCGGACGTGGTCGAGGAGAAGCAGCTCGACACCGCGTACGCCTTCGACTCCGCCTCCCAGCAGATCCTCTACGTGGCCGGCCCGCTGGCCGTCGCCGCCATCTCCGGACTGTTCAGCCCGGTCGCCGCGCTCTGGGTGGCCGCCGGACTCGGACTGGCCGGCGCGCTGATCGTGGCCACCACCGGACCCGCCCGGTCCTGGCGCGCCCCGGCCCGGGAACAGTCCGCCGGACTGCTCGGACCGCTGCGCTCCCCCGGGCTGGTGCTGCTGCTGGTCGGACTGGCCGGGGCCGGCTGGGCCGTCGGCGCGCAGAACGTGCTGTTCATCGCCTACGCCGAACGGAACGTCGGCGCGCTGCCCGGCGGCGGAGGCACCCTGCTCGCCCTGGCGGCGCTCGGCGGCCTGCTCGGCGCACTCGCCTACGGCGCCGTCAGCTGGCGGCAGACCACGGCCACCCGCACCTGGATGATGGCCCTCGCGATGGCCGCCTCCTACCTGCCGCTGATCGCCCTGCCCGGGCCGTACCCGATGGCCGCGCTGGCCTTCCTCTCCGGGATCATGCTGGCCCCGCTGCTGGCGGCGGCGTTCGTACTGGTCGCCGAACTGGCGCCGACCGGCACCGTCACCGAGGCCTTCGCCTGGCTGGTGACGCTGTTCGCCACCGGCAACTCGCTCGGCTACGCCGTCTCCGGCAAGCTCGCCGAGGACTCGCTGCGCCCGGTGGCCCTGTGCGCGGTGGGTGGCATCGCGCTCGGCGGGCTGCTGCTGTTCGGTGCCCGGCGCTGGTTCCACCCGGCGCCGGCCACCCCCGCCGAGCAGCCCGTCCCGGTGGGCTGACCCGCCCCCACGAACGACCGCGCCCGCCGGTGGTCTGGCCGGCGGGCGCGGTCTTTGTCCTTCCTGTCCTTCACCTACGGGTGATCAGCCACGCGCGGTCAGCTGTGGCGGCCCCGACGGCGCCGGGCGACCACCGTGAACAGCACGCCGAGGCCCAGGGCGGCGGCACCGAGAGCGGCCGGCAGCAGACCGGGCCCACCGGTGTGCGGCAGCTCGCCGCCGCCCCGGTCCGGGGACGGCCGCTGCGGATCCTGCGACGGCGCGCCGGGCTCACCCGTGCTCGGGGGCTCGCTCGACGACGGGCCGTTCGAGGGGCCGTCCGACGGACCGCCGGTGGGGCCGTCCGACGGCGAGGTCGAGTCCGTCGGTGCCGGCGGCGTACTCGTGGGCGTACCCGTGGGCGAACCGGTCGGCGTCGGCGAACCCGTGGGGGACGGCGAGTTCGTCGGAGTCGGCGACGAGGTCGGCGTCGGCGAACCCGTCGGAGTCGACGTAGGCGTCGAAGTCGGGGTCGCAGTCGGGGTCGCAGTCGGAGTAGGCGTAGGCGTAGGCGTAGGCTCGTCCGCCGGCACCAGCCCCAGGTCCAGGCTCAGGTCCCGGGCCCCGCCCGACAGCCGTACGGTCTGGGTGGTCCCGGTGGCCGGGTCGGCGTCCGAGTCCCGCGCCGGGTCCTTCCCCGCGTGCCGCGTGGTGGCCCTGGCGCCCGCCGGAGCGGTCGTCAGGTCGAAGCGCACCGCGTACTCCCCGTCCGGCAGCTTGTCGAACAGGTAGTTCCCGTCCGCGTCCGTCACCGTGGTGACCGGCTTGCCCAGCTTGTCCCGGACCGGCTGTCCGGTCCCGTCCAGCAGCTCGACCCGGACGCCGGGGACCCCGTTCTCGCCGGGGTCCTGGACGCCGTTGCCGTCGCGGTCGGCCCAGACGTGGTCGCCGAGCGCGTTGTCCGGCGGCGCGGGCGCCTGGACGCCGACGCCGACCTTGGCGGGCTCGGCCGGCAGCAGCGGGCTGCCGGTGGAGTCGGTGGCGGTGTAGGCGAAGCTGTTCCACGCGAAGTCGGCGTTGCCGGCGTCCACCGAGGCGACCATCGGCCAGGTCAGGGTGAACAGTCCGCCGGACGGCAGGGTGCCCGGCCGGCTGACCTTGAACCAGGTGGTGTTGCCCGGCCCGGGGAAGTCGGTGCTCCACTTCGCGTTCGCGTCGCACGGCCCGGGCACGGTGATCGGCCCGGTCGGGCAGGGGTTCGGCGAGGTGGTGTACTCGATCGCCACGGTCGGGTCGCTGGAGGTCAGCGGCCGGGTGAGCGAGGGCGTCCAAGCGGAGCCGCGCGGGACGTCCGGGCGCAGCAGGTAGGAGTCGCCGGGGGTGGGCAGCTTGTCGTACGCGACGAAGTCGGTGACCGGGTCCGGCGAGTCGTTGCGGACGGTCAGCCGGTAGGAGAGGCCGCCGCCGGGCGTGGTGGTGCCGGTGGTGGCGTAGTCCTGGTCGAGGTCGCCCTTGACCTCCTTGAAGGAGCGCAGCACGGCCGGGACCTGCACCTCGACCCGGGAGGAGGCGTGGCACATGGTCTCGGTGGTGTTGCCGTCGCCGTCGAGGTCGTGGGTGTCCGGGACACCGCTGTCGGTGCCGAAGTAGGAGCAGGCGACGGGTTCCCCGGCGCCCTCGGTGGTGACGTACGCGTCGTTGGTGAGGGTCCCGGGCCTGGCGCTGCCGGCCACCTGGACGTCGATCAGGGTGCGGTAGGCCCGGTGGTCGTCGAGGTAGGTCATGTCGGGCGCGCCGGCCGGCCAGGTCAGCTTGAGCAACTGGCGGCCGTCCGGTCCGGGCAGCACCTGGACGGAGCTCGGGGCGACGGACTCCGGGTAGCCGGGGTCGCGCCGGGCGCTGCCGTCCTGGTAGACGAGGCCGGGCGGCAGCAGGTCGTACATCACCAGCGGGGTGCCCAGGGTGCGGCCGGTGCGGTTGTACGGGGTGAGCTGGAAGGTCGCGATGCCGCCGGGGGCGAGGACCTCGCCGGAGACGGTGGTCTTGGCGGCGCCCAGGTTGGTGGCGGCGGAGACGGTGGTGTCGGCGCAGGCGTTCGCCGAGGCGGTGGCGCCGGCCGCGTCGGTGCCGGTCACGTCCACGCAGTTGTGCAGCGGGCCGGGGGCGGTGCGGCCGTCGTGGCCGGGGGTGACCACCTGGGAGAGCACCTGGACGGCGTTGCCGGGGCTCCAGCCGGTGGGGACGGGGCCGTTCCACTCGAAGCGCAGCCCGTCGAGCCGGCGGCCGGCCGGGAGGCCGAGCACGTCGTTCGCCGGGTTCCCGGCGCCTTCGGCGAAGGTGATCCGGCGGCTGCCCGAACCGTCGAACGGCTTGCCGGGGGTGAAGGTCCGCCAGGTCGGGTCGCCGTCGAGCCGGTACTGGAGGGTGAGGCCGATGGTGGCGGGGTTCCAGGCCTCCAGCTGGATGGACTGGGGGATCAGCCAGTTGTAGAGGCCGGTGGTGGTGCCGCCGCCCGGGTCGGTCATCACCAGGCGGGTGACGGGGCCGGCGGTGTTGACGGCGTGGAGGCTGAAGGAGGCGATGTCGCCGGAGACCACCTGGTCCTGCCAGACCTTGGAGGCGGTGACCTGGATGCCGGTGGTCGGCGGCTTGAAGACCGGGGACACGGCGGTGGCGTCGGACAGGTCGCGCATGCCCTCGGGGCCGAGCGGGTCGCCCTGCAGGACCACCGAGTTGGTGGAGGTGGTGCCGCTGGGGAACGCCGGGTCGGGGTAGTTGACGACCAGGACGCCGGGGTTGCGGCAGCCGGCCTGGCCGTTGCCGGCCCGGAAGGCGCCGATGTCGAACACCCAGCGGTCGGGGTTGCCCGGGTCCTGGGTCCAGCCGGGCGAGCGGCCGGTGTCGACGACGGCGCCGGGCGGCAGGGTGTCGACCAGCCGGCTCGCGTCCAGGTCGACGTTGGGGACGCCGCTGGTGGAGCAGGCGCTGAACTGGTAGGTGACCGAGCGGCCGTCCTGGCTGCTGGTCTGGACGCCCTTGGTGACCTTGTAGTCGGGCTGGACGACGGCGCCGGTGGTGGCGGAGCCGGACTGCTCGGGCTCGCCGTCGGCGGTCAGGGTGGCCGAGTTGACGGCCTTGGTGCCGTTGGGGGTGGTGAAGTTGGGGAACCTGAGGACGACCTTGACGGTCGCGGTGGTCCCCGGGGTGAGGGTGAGGAGCCTGATGTCGAGGGTGCCGCCGACGGTGCCGGCCGCCGGGACGGTCGAGCCCGCGACGTCGACGGTGCTCGCGTCCGGGGTCCAGCCGACGAACTCCATCCCGGCCGGGAGGGTGTCGGTGATCCGGCCGTTGGCGCAGTCGGTGACGGAACAGGTGTAGCGCAGGGTGTAGGTGACGTTCTCGCCGGGCGCCGCCGTCGGCTTGTCCACCGTCTTGGTGAAGCCGACGGCCGCCTGGGCCGTCGGGACGGTGAGGGTGCCGGTGAGCAGCGTGCCCGCGAAGAGGCCCAGGGCGGTGGCCATCCGGCCCGCCTTGGACGAGGGTGAGGGTATTGATCGGAGCGTCCGCATCCTGGAATCTCACCCTCTGTTAATCCGAATGGAGGTACGGCGCGAGAGTAAATGAGGATTATTCACCCGATTGGAGCAATTCTGAACGCGTCCGAGGGGCTTCTGTGAGCCAGCTGAGGGCCATACGGGGGCAATCCGGACGGAGCGGCGCCACCCAGTGGTGACGGACCGTGATCAGACCGTCGAAGCCGAACCGGCCGGCGCCGTGGAGGCGCGCAGCACCAGCGAGGTCGCCAGCGGCGCGACCGGCGCCACCCGCTCCCCGCGCAGCAGGGCCGCCAGCGCGGCCGCGCCCGCCCGGCCCAGCTCCTCGCCCGGCAGGTCGACGGTGGTCAGCGGCGGGGCGAGCAGCGCGGCCACCGCGACGTTGTCCATGCCGACCACCGACAGGTCCTCCGGCACCCGCAACCCAAGCTCCGCGGCGGCCTGGTAGACCCCGGAGGCGACCACGTCGTCGTCGCAGAGCACCGCGCGCGGCCGGTCCGCCCGCTCCAGCAGCCGGCCCGCGACGGCCCGCGCGGCCCGATGTCCGTCGTTCAGACTCACGCCCAACTCCACCACCTCCAGGCCGAGTTCACGGACGGCCTGCTCGAAGGCGGCCTGCCGGACCCGGAAGGTGTACGCGGAGTGGCTGGAGCGCAGCCGGCCGATCCTGCGGTGGCCGAGCGCGGCCAGGTGCTCGACCGCGGCGCGCATCCCGCCGGCCACGTCGAGTTCGACGGTCGGACGCGCCCGGTCGGTACCGGGGTCGGCGTCCAGGAAGACGGCGGGGGTGTCGGCGGGCAGCTCGCCGAGCTGGCTGTCGTCCGGGGAGCAGATCAGCAGGCCGTCGAAGCGGCCCGCGGTGGCGGCCTCGGCGAGGGTGGCGCTGCCCCAGCCGGAGCTGACCACGACGGCCAGGCCGTTGCGGCCGGCCTCCTCGTGGACGCCTTCCAGCACCCGGCCGAAGAACGGGCCCTGGAGGTTCGGCACGGCCAGCAGGATCATCCCGCTGCGGCCGAGCCGCAGCTGCCGGCCGGCCGCCTGCGGGCGGTACCCGAGGCTGCGGGCGGCCTCCCGGACCCGCTCCCGGGTCGCCTCGGAGACCCGTCGGCCGGCCTCGGCGCCGGAGAAGACCAGGGAGACGGTGGCCTGGGAGACCCCGGCGAGCCGGGCCACGTCCCGGCCGGTGGGCCGGCGGACGGGGGCCGGCCAGGTGCCG
>NZ_LFVW01000439.1:0-6271 GCF_001182915.1 Kitasatospora sp. MY 5-36 | reverse complement strand
GTTCAGTCAACCTCCCCGCAGCACCCCGCCGGGCCGCACGGCGGCGCCGACCGGACCAGCCCCTCGACCGGGGGCACCGGGCCGGAGGGCGGGCCGGGCAGCCGCCGGGCGGCGGCGCAGCGCCAGCAGATGCGCCAGGACCTGGCCACGGCCGCGATGGAGCTGTTCGCCTCGCAGGGCTACGAGGAGACCACGGTCGACCAGATCGCGGCCGCCGCCGGGGTGGCCCGGCGCACCTTCTTCCGGTACTTCCGGTCCAAGGAGGAGGCGATCTTCCCGGACCACGACGACACCCTGGTGCGGGTGGCCGACCTGCTGGCCAGCGCGGAGCCGGAGGAGCACCCGCTGGACGTGGTCTGCCGCGGCATCAAGGAGGTGCTGCGGATGTACGCCTCCACCCCGGGGGTGTCGGTGGCGCGGTACCAGCTGATCCGTCAGGTCCCGGCGCTGCGCGAGCGGGAGATCGCCGTGGTGGCCCGCTACGAGCGGCTGTTCACCCGTTACCTGCTGGGCCGTTTCGACACCGGCGAGTCCATCCCGTCCGGCTGGCAGCGCGGCGGCGAGGACGACTCGATGCTGGCCGAGGTCTCGGCGGCGGCGGTGGTCGCGGCGCACAACCACGTGCTGCGGCGCTGGCTGCGGGCCGGCGGCCGGGGCGACGTGGAGGCGCAGCTGGACCACTCCTTCGAGGTGATCCGGCGGACCTTCTGGGCCTCCAGTGCCCCGGGTGCCAGGAGGCGGGGATCGGTGGTGGCACCGGGTGCCAACGGGACCCCGGGGGACGCCGGGGTCGAGAGCGCACTGAGTGCCAGTCCCGGAGGTGAGGTGCTCATCACAGTCGCCCGGACGGACGCTCCGCTGGACGTCGTGGTGGACAGCATCCGGGCCGCGCTGAGTGGCTCCCGGGAGTCGTAGACCCAGTATTCACGCAGGTCAGAGCGGTATCGAGGGCCCGCGCCGGGATGTCGGCGCGGGCCTTTCGCATGCCCGCGCAACGCGCGTCACGCGGCCTCTGAACCGACTGGAATTCCTGGCACCCGGTGTCTTTACGAGTGGCACAGGGTGCCACTACCTTGTTACTCACCAGTCGCGGCGCCGCGGCTCCCCACCTCGGCGCGCCGTCGTCCGGCGTTCCCACACCCCGGGAGCAGAGAGCCAGAACGGCCCGGTCCACCCCGGGTGCCCCGTCTGACCCGCCCACCACCCACCTCAGCGAAGCCGGTGTCCGCTCCCGGCTCCCCCAGACGCCCTGTGACCCTCGCACAGGTACGCCTTCGGAGGCAGCCATGCAGGAAATCCTCGACGCGATCCTCAGCACCGACAGCACGTCGGCGGACTTCGCGGCGATCAAGCTCCCCGAGTCCTACCGGGCGGTGACGCTCCACAAGGACGACGAGCAGATGTTCGCGGGCCTCGCCAGCCGCGACAAGGACCCCCGCAAGTCCCTTCACCTCGACGAGGTCGCCCTGCCCGAGCTGGGCCCGGGCGAGGCCCTGGTCGCCGTCATGGCCAGCGCGGTGAACTACAACACCGTCTGGAGCTCGATCTTCGAGCCGGTCTCCACCTTCGGCTTCCTGGAGCGGTACGGCCGGCTGTCGCCGCTGACCAAGCGCCACGACCTGCCGTACCACGTGGTCGGCTCCGACCTGGCCGGCGTGGTGCTGCGCACCGGCGCCGGGGTCAACGCCTGGAAGCCCGGCGACGAGGTCGTCGCGCACTGCCTCTCGGTCGAACTGGAGTCCGCGGACGGCCACAACGACACGATGATGGACCCGGAGCAGCGCATCTGGGGCTTCGAGACCAACTTCGGCGGCCTGGCGCAGCTGGCCCTGGTGAAGACCAACCAGCTGCTGCCCAAGCCCCGGCACCTCACCTGGGAGGAGGCCGCCTCCCCCGGCCTGGTCAACTCCACCGCGTACCGCCAGCTGGTCTCGCGCAACGGCGCCGGCATGAAGCAGGGCGACAACGTGCTGATCTGGGGCGCCAGCGGCGGCCTCGGCTCGTACGCCACCCAGTACGCGCTGGCCGGCGGCGCCACCCCGATCTGCGTGGTCTCCAGCGACCAGAAGGCCGAGATCTGCCGCGCCATGGGCGCCGAGGCGATCATCGACCGCTCCGCCGAGGGCTACCGGTTCTGGAAGGACGAGAACAACCAGGACCCGCGCGAGTGGAAGCGCCTGGGCGCGAAGATCCGCGAGTTCACCGGCGGCGAGGACGTGGACATCGTCTTCGAGCACCCGGGCCGGGAGACCTTCGGCGCCTCGGTGTACGTCACCCGCAAGGGCGGCACCATCGTCACCTGCGCCTCCACCTCCGGCTACATGCACCAGTACGACAACCGGTACCTGTGGATGTCGCTCAAGCGGATCGTCGGCTCGCACTTCGCCAACTACCGCGAGGCCTTCGAGGCCAACCGCCTGATCGCCAAGGGGAAGATCCACCCGACCCTCTCCAAGGTCTACTCCCTGGAGGAGACCGGCCAGGCCGCCCTGGACGTGCACCACAACAGGCACCAGGGCAAGGTCGGCGTGCTCTGCCTGGCCCCCGAGGAGGGCCTGGGCGTGCACGACGCGGAGTTCCGCGCCAAGCACCTCGACGCCATCAACCGTTTCAGGAACATCTGATGACCGAGCCCCGGAAGCGCGACCGCCCCTGGCTGATGCGCACCTACGCCGGCCACTCCACCGCGAGCGACTCCAACGCGCTCTACCGGCGGAACCTGGCGAAGGGCCAGACCGGCCTGTCCGTCGCCTTCGACCTGCCGACCCAGACCGGCTACGACTCCGACCACGTCCTCGCCCGCGGCGAGGTCGGCCGGGTCGGCGTCCCGGTCGGGCACGTCGGCGACATGCGCACCCTGTTCGACGGCATCCCGCTCGAACGGACCAACACCTCCATGACGATCAACGCCACCGCGATGTGGCTGCTGGCGCTCTACCAGGTGGTCGCCGAGGAGCAGGGCGCGGACATCGCCACGCTCACCGGCACCACCCAGAACGACATCGTCAAGGAGTACCTGTCGCGCGGGACGCACGTCTTCCCGCCCGGCCCGTCGGTGCGGCTGATCACCGACATGATCGCCTACACGGTCGGCAGCATCCCCAAGTGGAACCCGATCAACATCTGCAGCTACCACCTGCAGGAGGCCGGGGCGACGCCCGTCCAGGAGATCGCCTACGCGATGTGCACCGCCATCTCGGTGCTCGACGCCGTGCGCGACTCCGGCCAGGTGCCGGCCGAGCGGATGGGCGAGGTGGTCGCCCGGATCTCCTTCTTCGTGAACGCCGGCGTGCGCTTCGTCGAGGAGATGTGCAAGATGCGCGCCTTCGCCCGGCTGTGGGAGAAGGTCACCCTGGAGCGCTACGGCGTCACCGACCCCAAGCAGCGCCGCTTCCGCTACGGCGTCCAGGTCAACTCGCTCGGCCTGACCGAGGCCCAGCCGGAGAACAACGTCCAGCGGATCGTCCTGGAGATGCTGGCCGTCACCCTCTCCAAGGACGCCCGGGCGCGGGCCGTCCAGCTGCCCGCCTGGAACGAGGCGCTCGGCCTGCCCCGGCCCTGGGACCAGCAGTGGTCGCTGCGCATCCAGCAGGTGCTGGCGTACGAGTCGGACCTGCTGGAGTACGGCGACATCTTCAACGGCTCCCAGGTGATCGAGGCCAAGACCGAGGAGCTGCTGGCCGGCGCCGAGGCGGAGATCGCCAAGGTGCTGGAGATGGGCGGGGTGATCCCGGCCGTCGAGTCCGGCTACCTGAAGTCCAACCTGGTCGCCTCGCACGCCGCCCGCCGGGCCCGGATCGAGTCCGGCGAGGACAAGATCATCGGGGTCAACTGCTTCGACACCACCGAGCCGAGCCCGCTCACCGCCGACCTCGACACCGCGATCATGGTCGTCGACCCGGCCTCCGAGCAGTCCGTGCTCGCCGCCCTGGAGGCCTGGCGCGCCGAGCGCGACGAGGCCGCCGTCCAGTCGTCGCTGGCCGAGCTCAAGGCCGTCGCCGCCACCGAGGCCAACCTGATGCCGGCCACGCTCGCCTGCGCCCGGGCCGGCGTCACCACCGGCGAGTGGGCCTTCGCCCTGCGCGAGGTCTTCGGCGAGTACCGGGCGCCCACCGGCGTCGGCGGCGCCCCCGTCGCGGTGGCCGCCGAGCCCGGCGGCGAGCTGGAGCAGGTCCGCGCCGCGGTCGCCGCGACCGCCGCGGAGCTGGGTGCCGGCAAGCTGCGCCTGCTGGTCGGCAAGCCCGGCCTGGACGGGCACTCCAACGGCGCCGAGCAGATCGCCGTCCGGGCCCGCGACGCCGGGTTCGAGGTGGTCTACCAGGGCATCCGGCTGACCCCGGAGCAGATCGTCTCCGCCGCCGTCGCGGAGGACGTCCACTGCGTGGGCCTGTCCATCCTCTCCGGCGCGCACAGCGAGCTGGTGCCCGACGTCCTGAAGCGGCTGCGCCGCGCCGGGGTGGAGGATGTCCCGGTGATCGTGGGTGGCATCATCCCGGCAGCGGACGGCGAGGCCCTCAAGGCCGCCGGCGTCGCCGCCGTGTTCACCCCGAAGGACTTCGGCATCACCACCATCATCGGCCGGATCGTGGACGAGATCCGGCTGGCCAACAAGCTCCAGCCGTGGACGTCCGCACCGACCGCGGCCACGAACTGACCAGCTGACCAGCTGACCACTGGGAAGGAACCCTCGATTCTGATGACTGCTGTCAACCGACTGCGCCCGCGCCGCTCCTGCCTCGCCGTACCGGGCAGCAACCCGCGCTTCCTGGAGAAGGCCCAGGGCCTGCCGGCCGACCAGGTCTTCCTCGACCTGGAGGACGCCTGCGCCCCGCTGGTCAAGGAGAGCGCCCGCCACAACATCGTCGACGCCCTCAACAACGGCGACTGGGGCGGCAAGACCCGCGTCGTGCGCGTCAACGACTGGACCACCCACTGGACCTACCGCGACGTGATCACCGTGGTCGAGGGCGCCGGCCCCAACCTCGACTGCATCATGCTGCCGAAGGTGCAGGACGCCGAGCAGGTCAAGGCGCTCGACCTGCTGCTCACCCAGATCGAGAAGACCATGGGCTTCGAGGTCGGCCGGATCGGCATCGAGGCGCAGATCGAGAACGCCAAGGGCCTGATCAACGTCGACGCCATCGCCGAGGCCTCGCCCCGGCTGGAGACCATCATCTTCGGCCCCGCCGACTTCATGGCCTCCATCAACATGAAGTCGCTGGTGGTCGGCGAGCAGCCGCCCGGCTACGGCGCCGACGCCTACCACTACATCCTGATGCGCATCCTGATGGCCGCCCGCGCCAACGACCTCCAGGCGATCGACGGCCCCTACCTCCAGATCCGCAACCAGGAGGGCTACCGCGAGGTCGCCCGCCGCTCGGCCGCCCTCGGCTTCGACGGCAAGTGGGTGCTCCACCCGGACCAGGTCGCCGCCGCGAACGAGATCTACTCGCCCTCGCAGGAGGACTACGACCACGCCGAGCTGATCCTCGACGCGTACGACTACTGCACCTCCGAGGCGGGCGGCGCCAAGGGCTCCGCGATGCTCGGCGACGAGATGATCGACGAGGCCAGCCGCAAGATGGCGCTGGTCGTCGCCGGCAAGGGCCGGGCCGCGGGCCTGCAGCGCACCACCAAGTTCGAGATCCCGGAGGCCTGAGCAGCCATGCAGTTCGGACGCACCTACGAGGAGTTCGAGGTCGGCGCGGTCTACAAGCACTGGCCCGGCAAGACGGTCACCGAGTACGACGACCACCTCTTCTGCCTGCTCACCATGAACCACCACCCGCTCCACCTGGACACCAACTACGCCGGGAAGACGACCGACTTCGGCAGGAACGTCGTGGTGGGCAACTACGTCTACTCGCTGCTGCTCGGCATGTCCGTCCCGGACGTCTCCGGCAAGGCGATCGCCAACCTGGAGATCGAGTCGCTGCGCCACATCGCGCCGACCTTCCACGGCGACACGATCTACGGCGAGACCACCGTGCTCGACAAGTGGCCGTCCAAGTCCAAGGACGACCGCGGCATCGTGTACGTCGAGACCAAGGGGTACAAGCAGGACGGCACGGTCGTCTGCGTCTTCCGCCGCAAGGTGATGGTGCCGACCGCGACGTACACCGAGGAGCGCGGCGGCGAGCAGCCCGGCCGCCCGACCCCGCTCTCCTGAGCCCCTCCCCTCTATAGGGGCCCGCTTTTCACCGCGGGCCCCCCGAGAGACCCCGGACGGGCAGGCCGCCGTCATCGGCCGCGCCCCACCCGGCCCGGGGGC
>NZ_LFVW01000438.1:0-3487 GCF_001182915.1 Kitasatospora sp. MY 5-36 | reverse complement strand
CAGACCCTCAGACCTTTCGGAGCCGCACGATGGGACGCCTCGCACAGACCGACGGCCTCACCGAGATCCAGCGGGACATCCTCGCCACCGTGCGGGATTTCGTCGACAAGGAGATCATTCCGGTCGCGACCGAGCTGGAGCACAAGGACGAGTACCCGACCGCCATCGTCGAGGGGATGAAGCAGCTCGGCCTGTTCGGCCTCACCATCCCCGAGGAGTACGGCGGCCTCGGCGAGTCGCTGCTCACCTACGCCCTGGTGGTCGAGGAGATCGCCCGCGGCTGGATGTCGGTCTCCGGCATCGTGAACACCCACTTCATCGTGGCGCACATGATCAACGCCCACGGCACCCAGGAGCAGAAGAACCACTTCCTGCCGAGGATGGCGGCCGGCGAGATCCGCGGCGCCTTCTCGATGTCCGAGCCGGGCCTCGGCTCCGACGTTTCGGCCATCTCCACCAAGGGCGTCAAGGACGGCGAGTTCTACGTCCTCAACGGCCAGAAGATGTGGCTCACCAACGGCGGCACCTCCACCCTGGTCGCGGTCCTCTGCAAGACCGACGAGGGCGGCAGCAGCCCGTACAAGAACATGACCACCTTCCTGATCGAGAAGGAGGCCGGTTTCGGCCCGAACCCCTCGGTTCCCGGCCTGACCGTGCCCGGCAAGATCGAGAAGATGGGCTACAAGGGCGTCGACACCACCGAGCTGGTCCTCCAGGACGTCCGCGTCCCGGCGAACCGCGTCCTCGGCGGCGTCCCGGGCCGCGGCTTCTACCAGATGATGGACGGCGTCGAGGTCGGCCGCGTCAACGTCGCCGCCCGCGGCTGCGGCGTCGCCCGCCGCGCCTTCGAGCTCGGCATCGCCTACGCCCAGCAGCGCTCCACCTTCGGCAAGAAGATCGCCGAGCACCAGGCGATCCAGTTCAAGCTCGCCGAGATGGCCACCAAGGTCGAGGCCGCCCACCAGATGATGGTCATGGCCGCCCGCAAGAAGGACGGCGGCGAGCGCAACGACCTCGAGGCCGGCATGGCCAAGTACCTCGCCTCCGAGTACTGCAAGGAGGTCGTCGAGGACGCCTTCCGCATCCACGGCGGCTACGGCTTCTCGAAGGAGTACGAGATCGAGCGCCTCTACCGCGAGGCCCCGATGCTGCTCATCGGTGAAGGTACTGCGGAGATCCAGAAGATGATCGTCGGGCGCCGGCTCCTCGAGGAGTACCGGATCGCCGACTGACCCCCGGGCCGCCCGCCGACGCACCCCGTCGCCGGTCGGCCCCCTCGAACCGCCGGTCGACGGGCGTGCGGGCCCGTCCCGGCGCGGGGCCGTGCCCCGTCACGGGCCCGGCCTGGTCCGCCTGGGTCCGGCACGGCCCGCCGGAAGCGGCCGCAGGGCGTACAGCTGCAACGACGCGCCCTGCGGCCGCTTCCGCACACCCGCTTCCGGCCGCTACGGCCGTTTCGTCCGCCGGGTTCCGTCCGCGCACCCGTTGAGACAAGAGTCACCAGCCCTGTCGGGTCCCTTGGGAACCGGACCGGGCCGAGCTACGGTCGTAGGAGTGGACGCGCACACGCGCCGCCACCGGACACGTGAACGAGCAGGCGGGTTGCCCACCCACCGTCTGCTCCCGATAGCATCCACCGGGACAGCAAGCCGTCCCTCTATTACCGATTCCGCGGTGGCCCCCGTCCAGCGGCCATGATCCCCCGCGACAAAGGTCTTCGATGCCCATCAGCCCGTCCCCTCACACCTCCGTCACGGACCGCGATGCCCTCGCAGCCCCGACGGCCGGTCGGCGACCCCGCGTGACCATCGCGCGCGGAGCCACCCCCTGGTTCGTCCCCACCCTCGCCACGGCCGCCGTGACCACCGCCCTCACCCGGCGCAGCGGCAAGTGGGCCCTGGCTGCGGTACCCGCCTGTGCCCTCGGCGCGGGCATGCTGTGGTTCTTCCGCGACCCCGAGCGTGAGATCGGCACGGGCAGAGTGATCTCCCCCGCCGACGGCGTGGTGCAGAGCATCGACGCCTGGCCGGACGGCCGCACCCGGGTCGCGATCTTCATGAGCCCGCTGAACGTCCACGTCAACCGCGCGCCCCTGCCGGGCACCGTGACGTCGGTCGAGCACGTCGCGGGCGGCTTCGTCCCCGCGTTCAACAAGGACAGCGACCAGAACGAGCGGGTCGTCTGGCACTTCGACACCGAGCTCGGCGACATCGAGATGGTCCAGATCGCGGGGGCCGTGGCCCGCCGCATCGTGCCGTACGTGGACGCCGGAACCAAGGTCGAGCAGGGCGACCGGATCGGTCTGATCCGGTTCGGGTCCCGCGTCGACACCTACCTGCCGGCCGGCGTCGAGGTCGGCGTCGAGGTCGGCCAGAAGACCACAGCCGGGGTGACGCGCCTTGACCGTGACTGATCCTGAGACAATCGTCGGCCTGGACGACGAGGAGACGGCCCTGCGCCGCCGCCGCTGGGCACGGGACCGCGAGCTGCGTGCCCCGCGCTCTCCCCAGCACCTGTCCACGGCCGACTTCCTGACCCTGGGGAACGCCGTCTGCGGCTTCCTGGCGATCTACTCGATCACCACCGGGGTCCTGGTCCCGCACATCACCAACCCGGACGCCGCTCCGGACCGGCACAGCGCCGCCACCGCGGTCACGCTGCTGCTGATCGGCTCGATGTGCGACCTCTTCGACGGGCTGGTGGCGCGCAAGCTGCGCTCCTCCGCCCTCGGGGCGGAACTGGACAACCTCGCGGACCTGATCAGCTTCGGCATCGCGCCGGCCTACTTCGTCGCGGTCTGGGGCATGGTCTCCCCGGGTTCCAACAGCAAGCTGTCGGCGCTGATCGCGCTGACCGTACTGCTCGCGGTGGTCCTGCGGCTGGCCCGCTTCTCGGCCGTCAAGATGCGGCCCGGGGTGTTCCAGGGCATGCCCTGCCCGATGGGCGCGATGACGGTGATCGCCATCGTGCTGCTCGACCCGCCGTTCCTGCCCGGTCTGCTCGCCATCTTCGGCGCCGCGTACCTGATGGTCAGCCGGATCGAGTACCCGAAGCCGCAGGGGCTGCTGGCCACCGCCACGCTCTGCTGGGTCGTCGTCGCGATCGGCTGCCTGGCCGCCTGGGCGACCGGGCTGCCCGGCGGCGACAGCCTGATGCACGTCGGCGCGTTCGCCCAGATCACGCTCGCCGCGATGGCGCCGCTGCTGGTCATCCGCCGCAAGGTGGGGCAGAAGGTCGGCGACGTCCGCGCCCGGCGGGCGGAGTCGCGGCTCGGCTGAGCCGTCCCACGACCGACATGGGGAAGGGCCCGGAACCTGGTGGTTCCGGGCCCTTTCCGTGTTCCCGTGTTCCTGTGCGCCCGTGTTCCCGTACGCCCGTGCGGCTCAGGCGCCGCCGGTGTGCACGCTGAACGCCGAGCGGCGGGCCGCCCGGGCCACGCCCGGGTCCGGGTGCACGCTCGAGACCGCCGTCAGCACCGAGGCCGCCC